>JAGLTR010000024.1 GCA_023135155.1 Gammaproteobacteria bacterium | reverse complement strand
AAGCGGCACCAAGACCATAAGCACTCCTATGCTAAAACAGCTGGATAAATTTGCACGCTGGCTCACAGGCGCCATTGTGATCATGGCACTAATCACCTGGATCGTTGGGCATTTTGTCTGGGGCGATTCAGGAACGGAAATGTTCATGGCCGCTGTCGGTCTCGCCGTCGCCGCTATTCCAGAAGGCCTACCTGCTATTTTAACCATCACTCTAGCCATTGGCGTCACCCGCATGGCAAAACGCCACGCCATTATTCGGCGCCTACCAGCAGTTGAAACCATGGGCTCTGTCTCAACAATTTGCACTGATAAAACCGGGACCCTAACCCGTAATGAATTATCAGTACAAAACGTTGTCACCGCCGAGTATGATTTCCAAATAACCGGTACAGGCTATGACCCAAAAGGTGAAATCCTGCTAAATAAAACTATTGTGAATATGACAGAACATTCTAATCTGCTTACCACCATTCACGCCGCAGTTTTATGCAATAATTCAGAATTAAATAAAACAGATGAAGAGTGGCGCTTAGTTGGCAATCCAACTGATGGCGCACTATTAGCATTGGGATTAAAAGCAACTTTCGACCTAGAGTTAGAAAAACAAAAATACCCAAATACCGATATAATCCCTTTTCAATCAGAAAATAAATTTATGGCAAGCCTACATCACGACCACCAAGGTAATGGCTTTATTTTTGTCAAAGGTGCGCCAGAAAAAATATTAACCATGTGCAGCAAACAACGCCTACACAACCAAGAAATAGATATAGATATAGATTATTGGAATAAACATATAGATGCGCTAGCATATGACGGTAAACGTGTCGTCGCCATCGCTATGAGAACCACAACGCAAGAATGCGATAGTTTAAATTATAGCGACATTGAAAATAATTTAATTATGCTTGGTGTTTTCGGCATTATCGATCCACCTCGCGACGAGGCAATTCGCGCTGTTGCAGATTGTCAACGCGCCGGCATTCGCATAAAAATGATTACAGGGGACCATGCCGCCACCGCACGCTCAATTGCCGAACAAGTTGGCATTAAAGATGGCCACGGCGTTTTAATCGGCGTTGATCTTGATGAAATGAGCGACGAAGAATTAAATGAACAAATTAACGAAGTTGATATTTACGCTCGCACCTCACCAGAACATAAATTACGTATTGTAAAAGCACTACAAGCGAACAATGAAGTTGTCGCCATGACTGGTGACGGCGTCAATGACGCCCCCGCCCTAAGACAGGCTGAGGTCGGCGTGGCCATGGGCATGAAAGGAACCGAAGCCACAAAAGAAGTAGCAGAGATGGTCTTAACGGATGACAATTTTGTCTCAATTCGTCATGCCGTTGAAGAGGGGCGCACAGTTTATGACAACATAAAAAAGGCAATCTTATTTATTCTTCCCACAAATGCCGCTGAAGCCTTTAGTGTCATGCTTGCTATTTTAGCTGGAAAAATGCTACCTATTACTGCGGTACAAATTCTATGGGTAAACATGATAACTGCCGTTACACTCGCCCTAGCAATTAGTTTTGAACCATCAGAAGCGAATGTTATGGCACGTAAACCGCGAGCACCAAATGAACCTATATTTTCAGGGTTTTTAATTTGGCGTATAATTTTTGTATCATTATTATTAGTGGCCGCGGTATTTGGGTTATTCTTATATGAGCTACATGTCGGCACAGATATTCAGACTGCCCGCACGGTTGTTGTCAATATGCTTGTGGCGGGTGAAATAATATATTTAATTAACTGCCGCAAGTTTTTCGAATCATCATTAAAACCAAAAATAATGTTTGGTAGCAAGCCAATATCTATAGCAATAATTACGGTTGTATTCTTTCAAGCATTATTTACCTACCTACCAATCATGCAGAAGTTTTTCGGAACTACTCCAATCAGCTGGCATCATTGGGTGAAAATCATAATCGTAGCGATCATCGCTTTCGTACTGATTGAGTTAGAAAAGAACATCATGCGCCGCCTACAGAAGCGACGCAAAGTATGAGATATCTAGCACTAACAGTTAAACTGCGGACTCTCAGTAATGCTCTGATCCTCCAATAATGGCAAGGATTCTTCGTGATTAATACATAGTTTTTCTACACTCTGTTTGTGAAACAGCGACGGCATCCACCCGGAAACTTGGGTATAGACACGTTGCGTCACACTACGCACGCCTGAAAACATTTTTGCATCTGGATGAAAAACTCTGTTCCTTATGTGACGCCAATGCAAAGAAATTGCACAAGCCGCAGCCGCTAATGATATATTTCTTGCCGCATACAAACCAGGCAAGCCTTCATCAAGGCTATACGCTAACCCAACCAAAGGAAGTCCTAATAAATTCAACCAAAAAAAACTATTAACCATAGCAACACGAGTTTTCTTAAAAGATCGGCACGAACCACCAGCCGCATAACGCACAATCTCAGCACCCAAACCCAACGGATAGAGCCAAAACATTGTTTGCGCAAGTGAAGCTATACTGCTGTTTTTCGGATCATTGATATCAACTAATAATCCCGTCAACTGCTTTGATAACAACGATGCTGTAACCGCCCACGAAATGGTCACCACTTCCAGCACGCCAATATTTACATGCACGAGTTTCTTAACCAATTGTTCGTTACCTTCAACAATGGCTTTACCGCTAAGTTTACAAGTAGCTTGCGGCGCACGCATAATTAAAACAAGTAACGGCATATATATCATTTCGGCAACACGAGCCGCAGTTAAGGCATTAGTCCCCAACAAACCCGTCACAATTGAAATAACATACAAATTTAAATAATCAAAAGCAATTTGCAACCCAAAAGGCGCGCCCTCAGACAGCAGGCTTCCCAGCAAACGAAAATGCTTCAGATTAAATCTATTTAATTGATAGGCATGAAACTGCTTATCTAACAATAAATAAAGCGCGCAACCTAACATAGTCAAAACTGAACCAATAGAATAACCATAGCCTAAGCCACGAACACTTAGCTCCGGCATCCCAAACCAGCCAAAAGTTAGCATAGAGCCAACACCCAATGATACTAAATTATTAACACTATTCGCAATCAAAGAGATGCGAGGCTTACCAATACCGAGAGTGAAATGCGCAAAAACAGACGACAAAAACATTCCGGGAACAGAAAATGCTGCGCCAACATAATAATCTTGCACAATAGCTGCAACTTTATGGTTTTGTCCTAGCAACTTTAAAATGGGCTCACTGCTACAAGCTAATGCCAAGGACGGCACACTAACAACAACCGCTAAAATTGATCCTTGCCGAACAATCTCACCAATATCTCTTTTATTATCTTCACGCCCAATTAACGTACTAATGGAATACAACGTTCCTAGTCCAAAACCAAAAACGAAGCGACGTATAGTTACGATTAAAGCATTAGCCGCCAGATACTCCGACCCCAGTGAAGACAGAACTACTCCGACCCCTAATTCCCCGACAATATCAGCAACACGCGAACCAGTAAATGGTAACGCCAACAAAACCCATCTCTTCGTAATTTTACAATAACTCCAATTCCTTGCATATTCATTTCCTTGCGGCAGCTCAGTCACAGAACTACTAGCTAATTCTTTATTACCTTCACTCATTACTACACCTACTACATATTTTAAAAACAATTAATGCAGATTAATTATCTTTAAGTCAATTCTACTCATATCATCCGCACCTAAACCACGCATAGAACAATCATGTAAATATGCCGAAGCCTTACCTCCAGAACTTAAATGATCAGCATAATACTCCATAGATTTTCGCTGCTTTGCACTAGCCATATACCAAACATTCATCGGTTTCAAAATAAAATAATTAACCCCTTTCTTCCGCCTTTCACGCCTTAAAATATGCCAGGCAACCGTATCAACAGCCACGGGATCACTACCTATTATTATTCCATCATACGCCCAAGACCCCTCCGGATCGTAATGAAAAGAGCGATACTGGACACGCAATATATCACCCACAATCAACTTTGTTTTATCTTTAATTATTGGCTGACTATTCAAATCAGCAATACCAGGAACACCAGCATCCTTATGCAAGGGTACAGCCGATGCATATCCAACAGCGCCACCCGTAAGAGGCATATTCGCAGGCTTGATTGAGCCAAAATTATTTTTCAATGTGAAGCTAAAACCAGCAATTGCATGCGCCTTTAAGATTGGCATATTAATTACTTTATTACATTTGTATAAAGTTTTCAGAAAATTCATCTTCTGGCCATGCTGCAAACAAACAACTGGACCAAAATCACCTCCAGCCACTAACTGCACCCCCTTAGGTAAAAACCAATCGTACCGCCCACGCAATAAAACATTAACCGACTCTCTACCTGTCGCATTTAACGACAGTCGATCAAAAACAATAATATTAGAAGGCTTTACTCCAGATGAGATTAGCTGTCTTGCTACCTCAGCAACAAGCACTTGATTTGTTATACCCATAAAATTAGCAAATGGCGGTGCAAAATAAGCATTAAGCGCGTTTACTTTTATAGCAACCCTATCTTTTGGACCAAAACCTAACATCAACCCTTGCGAAGAAGAGTTATTATGATAAAAATCCTTTAACCCGACCGCCAACATTTTTGCCAATACTTTTCTATCAACTTTTTCCTGTGCATCATGCAGATGATCAGGAACAAACACATTATGATCACGCACAATAATAACGCGACTACGTGTAACCGCAAATAACGGCACACTTATTAAATAAATCAATAACCCAAAAACAAATAACGAAAATATTTTATTCATGCTTTTATCTCAACTTTAACTTTGTTGATCTACACACATAGGCTTTAAAGTCCACACTTAATCCCACCCCCAATCCAAAACCATCATGTAATGTAGCTAGATTTGTAGCTCTATCGACAAGAGGCATAGGATCCACAACATAACTATCATTAAACAACCGATCAGGTTGACCAGCCTCAAATGCAATAGGGCAGTCGATAACTGACAATAAACCACGTGCCGCAGCTATCAAAGGCCCAAGCTCAGCCGCTTGCGCACCCAAATAAATCCCCAGATTATTTGCCTGCATAAAACGCAGTATTTGCATGCTAGCAATTAACCCACCACATTTTGAAATACGCACATTAATTGCATTACAAGCGGAGTACTTCAAAGCTTCCTGCGCCTGCGCCAAGGAATAAACTGATTCATCCAGCAAGATCCTCACATTACTCATAACGCGCAATTTTTGATAAGCCAAGTAGTCACCCTGCAACAGTGGCTCCTCAAAATATGAAATATTAAACTTCTGCAAAGCATTCACCATCTCGCGCGCCATCTGCAAATCCCAAGCCATATTCGCATCAACTGAAATCGGCACATCAGGCCCAACGCTTTCTCGCACAACGCTTACTCGCTCAATATTTTCCTCGACATCAAGTCCAACTTTAATCTTGATAAAATGAAATGGGGTATATTGCTCTAAGAAAGCATTAGGAGCCAAACCAAAATCCATAACCTGACAGGTAGGATAATATTTATTATCAGAACTAATTCTAACTCCAACTAACTTTGCCAGATATCGTGTTAAATCAGCAAGAGAATAACTAAATGTTTTCCCAATGAGATCTAATAATGCCAACTCTAATATACAAACAGCGTTTGGCGCAGCAATTAATTGCATTAAATTCATGCCCACTAGAGATTGCAATACCCGCTCAGCAGATGAGAAATCAAGCTCTGCAAATAGTTGCCGCAAATCTAACTCACTTAAAACCTTGCTAACAGAATTTATCGTTTCACCAGTAACATATTCTCGCGGAACACACTCGCCAATACCAACCACATCATTATAGCGTAGGCGCAACAACAATCCCTCAGCGGTTTTTCGCTGCGCACGCGCATGCTCAAACTTTCGCCGCATTGGAAGTTGGATATGATATAAATCAGCTTCTAGCATCACTCAATCTCTCGATCATACAAAACATACCTCACCAACCAACGCATAAAACTATATCGATAATCAGAAAATTCAACGTAGTGCTTATCTATCGGCACATTAATTACCTCTCCAATCTGCGCAAACATCTTTTTATATACACCTAATGCGACAGGAATATTAATAATTGGATCAATCTCAGGATGCAAAAATACTGCACGCACTTTGGGAGCGTCATTAACGTAATTCAGATAACACGCCTCCAGCTTTACCAGCTCTGCGCCCATACGCTCAGTTATATTTCGCAAACAGAGCGGATCGCTCCTGATAAAATGCAGAAATTCATTGTCTACAGTGTAGTCCGTGTATCGCAACCCAAGCGCATGATATGCAGCAGATTGCTTCTGTTTTATAGTTGTAATCTGTTCAATTGTATAGCGAGCATGCCTCTGACCTAATCCTGGTGCACAAAATATTACAGAGTCACCAGCGTGTAATAACTTATATTTTGCGATGAGTGCAGCTAAAAACGAACCCCCTAAACTTTGCCCAAAATATGCCATAGGAACGCCCGGATATAACTCTTTAACAGAGTCAATCACCGCGTAATAATCACGCAACACAGCATTGATATCTACAATATCACCACGACACCCCTGGCTTAAACCACTCCCGCGCCTATCTAAAACAAAAACAGCTATGGATTGTTTAGCTAAATACTCTCCAAGCTCCAACAACCAGCCGCCATGACTCTGAATGCCATGAAAATAAAATAGAATCGCACAAGGCTTTTGCAAAGACCAACAATGCAATGCAAGCTCAACATTATCATGCTTAATTATCTTAATTTTTTTCTTGTAATCACACATACCATGCCACACCCATTTTAAGCACTACTACTTTTCAGCATCTCGAACAATATCTCAGCATTATGCATTAGCGGCCGATACTTTACTTGTGTCGCACTACCATTCGCATTTTGTTTCTCAAGAAAATCAGAGATCATACCTTGAGAAATAAAATATACTTTAATAGCTCCGAGACGATGACTATTGCGCTTCGACGCATACTCATCATTATTTTCTAACAATATCGCATCAACGTACGCAGAAAACTTCTCCGCCAAACTTGCTGTATACGCCGAGGACTTTTCATGCACAATCATATAATAGGGTTGGTCACCATATACCGGGGCACATAGAAACAAACCATCATTCACACCTAAATCTTTTTTTGCTTTCGTGATTGCATGCATCATTTGCTGTTCAGTAATCTTCTCGCCAGTAAAAGAGTGGTAAACATTTTGTCGATAAATATACTCTAAGCGAGGTATATTCTTGTAGAAACCTATCACCCTATAGACATCCCCAACAGCATAACGACATAAGCCGTTTGCTTGCGTCATAATTAAATGATAATCCTTCCCGAACTCCAACTCCTCAAAAGTTAACGTTCTTGCCATCCGCTCCTCGGCAATAATGCTCTCAAGATCTTCTGATGCAGGCAAAAACTCATATACACCTTGGGTTATCGCCAATGGTCCAGCCACAGAATGATCATCTATTGGCAGCGAAATAATTCCCTCCGTACCACACCCCATAAATGGCAGTGATATCACTCCAGGAAACATTTCACGAATACGCGCTAAATATAATGCAGCGGATGCCGATTCCCAGCATGAAGTTAATTTCAAGTTAGGCCAAAAATTAGATAAGCAAAGTTGATTACAAGCCGCCAGCTTACTCAGCTTACGAGCAAATTCAACATTTGGCACACAGATTTTCTTTCCTAAAAGAGTGCCTTCGAAGTAATCTTTAATAAGACGCTCACAATTTAAAGATAAATGCTGCTGCAATGTAATTAATGTACTCGGATTAATTGTCAAAATAGCCTGTACATCCTGATCCAATAAATATCGCAACCGATAATACATCCGTTCAGCATAACCATCCGGAATATCTGGACCAAACCACGGTTCGTTATACCACGGAGGATTCCAATCATATTTATTAATCAAAGGATGGCGATTAGTAATACCCTGATATGGGATATCACAGAGAAACTCACTGACATCTTCCCTTGTCGTTTGCATATCTAAAACAGCTGTATGATGCGATAACAACTGCGGACAATAATGCAAATAATTACCCCATAAAACCTCTAATGCTGGAACCCGAAAATTCTGCATCCAATATTCAGTATAGGGGATCTTCTTTGCACTCCCAGTTGAACCACTCGTTTTTAACCAGCGTGATATAGGGCTATTAGTTAATACGCCGCCTTTACACACAACCTCGCGCTCAATCCAAGTCACAAGAGCATCATAGTCACGAATAGGAACGCGCTTCTGAAACTCAGAAAATGAATTAACCGCACGCAGTTTATGGTCAGTACCAAACTTTGTTGTACGCATCATAGCAAGCATAGATGCAAACAACTTATCTTGCACGCCACTACTATCATCTAAGCTTGCAATAAAATTATTACGCGCACATAAACAACGTTCTTTAAATATAGCTGCGGCACTATTCCAATTATCAGACTGCGATGACATCATAGACCCTAATCTTTAAAACCATATGCTTTTGATGCAGATGCAGTTGCTCTACCCCCAACAGGAGGGTTTTGGAATGCAACATCATATAAATACCCAATATCCTCATCAGATAAATATTTATATACATCTAATGCGCCAACATTTTCTTCTAGAAATTCAACATGTTTGGCGCCAGGAAGTGGCACAATGAAATTTTCAACAGCCAACAACCAAGCCAATGCCAATTGTCCAGGACAACAACCACGCTCCTTTGCCAGTGCTGAGATTATATTGACCAACCGCAGATTAGCCTGCAGATTATCACCTTGAAAACGTGGCAATCGTTTACGCAAATCGCCTGCAACAAAATCATCTGTAACAATACGCCCAGATAACAAACCGCGACATAATGGCACGGAGGCCACAAAACCAACCTGTAATTCACGACAAGCATCTAAAGCACCATTAGCCTTAACCCCCAAACTATAAAGAGAGAATTCCGACTGCACTGCGGTTAACGGGAAGATCGTATGCGCTTTACGTATGGTATCAGCATCAACTTCTGATAAACCGATATGACGAATTTTACCGGCACGCACCAAATCAGACAAAGCTCCAATGCTATCTTCCAATGGAACTTGCGGATCAATACGCTGTAGGTAATATAAATCGATATAATCAGTTTTTAATCTTCGCAAGCTCTCATCGCAGGCCTTACGTAAATAATCAGGATGACCACAAATAACGCGTGCATTAGGATCATCTTGTTTACGCTCAACCCCACCTTTCGTTGCCACAACTATTTTATCGCGCTGCATAGATGCAACTGCATCACCAACCAAACTTTCATTAAGCCCATACGCATACATATCCGAGGTATCAAATAATGTAACGCCTAGCTCATAAGCTCTCTGTAATGTTCGCAACCCTAACCCATGATCAGGCTCACCATAAAATTCAGACATGCCCATACAGCCTAGACCTATGGGAAACACATCCAGAGCATAATCACCAACACCTAATCTTACTTGTTTTAAATCAGACTTCATCTATCACCTCTGTTAATTTTTAATGCGCTCAATTAAGTTACAAACAATGAACATAGACATAGTTATTATAGCCATAACTAAATAGGTAATTGCTAGTGGTCGCGGACTGTTTGTATGCAATGTTGTAGCAAACATGGTCACAAGAAATACTCCGCCAGCTACTAACGAACCATATATTGCACTTGCAGAACCTGCCATTTTAGGAAATAGTCGCACACATTTTGCCGCCATATTTGGCAAAATAAATCCGACAAAAAACATCACAAAGAAGACCGGAACCAAAACAAGATAAATATTCACAGCAATTAACATGCTGGCCACAACAAAAATTACGCTGGTTATCAATACCCCCAACAAACCAATAAACACTATTTTCATCGGCTGCAGAGACCCTATCATATAACGATTACAAATTGTTCCAGAAAAATATGCAACGCCTAAAAGCAGAGCCATATGCCCGTAAGCAACCGGCGAATAATGCAGTCCAATTTGAATAATAAATGGGCCTACAACATTAAATACAACCAATGCCGCATATGACAGTGAAGGAATAACCGTGGCACAAATGAAAATTGGATGACGCACAACAGTCGCAACCATTTTTAGCATAGCCATAGGTCGTAGAGATTGCTTGTATCTATTTGTTTCAGGAACAGCAAATATTGCGTAAGCAAAAATAAATAACCCATAAATACCAAAGAAGTAGAAATCAGCCTGCCAATTGAAATAGTGCTGCAAGTAACCCCCAATAAATGGACCAATAATTGGCCCCAACGCCCAACTAGTCGACAAATAGATCATAGCCTTATTGAGCTCCAAACCCTCGAAGCAATCAGTAGCAATTGCGCGCCCGACAACAGTCATACCGGCAATACAAATACCCTGTAATAAGCGATAAAAAATCAGCAGTTCAATTGTGCGTGCAAACACTGAAAGGAAACTCACAATAGTAAACACAAAGGCGCTATTTAATATAATACGACGCCTACCAATGCCATCAGATAATACGCCAAGGAACATCTGCCCAACAGCATATCCGAGCATATACAACCCGATAGTAAGCTGCGTCATATGATCCGACACACTAAAATAACCAGATATTGCTGGTAGCGATGGAACATATAAATCTATTCCTGCGCCAGTTAAAAAACGCACTATTAACAACAAAAATAATATTCCGTATTTACGACTAGCTGTCATTTGCATCTAACCTCTCCTCTTTTTTCTTTTACAACACACAATTATGAGCTGCACGCTCACCTAAAAAATCAGATAAAAGTTCGCGTCCCAACTTGGCATAGGGCACTGCCTCTTTACTTTCCGCATCCTTGCTTAAAATTTCCAATGAATAATAACCATCATAATCAATCTGTGACAAGTAATTTATAAGCGACTTCAAATCAAGATCACCTTCGCCGGGCAATACCCGCAGATTCCTCGCCTGATAAATTATATCATCGCTATGATTTTCTTTAATATCGCACATATGAATTAGAAATATCTTCTGCTTAGGAATAGAAATAAAATCCTCTAGATTTGTTGGGCCAGCAAATAGCGTAAACGCATCAGGGATTAACCCACAATTGTCGCGGTCTACCGCTTGCGCTAATTTCCAAATATCATTTAAGTTATTAATCTGATCCCACGGGACAATCTCTAAACCAAGTTGCACACCGTATTTCGCAGCTAAATCAGCAACACTACGACAATTTTTAACAGCAAGCTCAAAATCACCCGCCCCAAAAACTGGAGCACAGACACAAACTGCTGATATTTTCTGTGCAACCATAAACATACGTTCAGCTTCTTGCAAAGCGTTCTGCCTAGCATCACCTTCTACAAACAACCAATCACGCAGAAAATCCAGCTCAACAACCTTTAATCCACTTGCAACAATCATTGCGCACACATCATCCAAGTTCTTACCTGAGGCAACACACTCATCGATTTTACCCATCCATATCCCAATAGCAGAATACCCAGCATCTTTCGCAACCTGCAAGGCCTCTGGCAAAGGCAAATGCCTTAATGTGCCTTGGTTCAATGCAATTTTCTTAAACATGATTACCTCGTTGTATATTATCAAGCACAGCATCTGTAACAACTACTGTCGAACTATTTCCACCCAAATCGGGGGTCACACACCTGTCAGTCATTGTAGCAACAATGGCCTTACGCAAAAGTTCAGCGCAAACGCCTTCTCCTAAATAATCTAACAACATTGCAGTTGAAAATAACATACCTACCGGATTTGCAATTCCCTTGCCAGCAATATCAGGCGCAGAGCCATGCACCGGCTCAAATAAACCATGATTCGCGCCAAGATTCGCAGAAGCAGCAACACCCAAACTACCAACTATTGCCGCTGACATATCTGACAATATATCGCCAAACATATTAGTTGTAACTATGACATCAAATGATTCGGGCGCAGAAACAATCTTATAGGCACAAGCATCAACCAAAATATCATCAGCAATAATTTCATCATAATTACTCGCCAACTTCTGACCAGTACGCAGAAATAAACCATCGGTTAAACGCATAATATTTGCCTTATGCACCAAAGTAACTTTATTGCGACTATGTTGTTCCGCATATTTGAATGCAAAGTCGATAACTCGTCTTGAACCATACTCGCTTATGCGGCGCTTAGTAATCGCAAAGCTTCCACAATCAACTTCGTCTCCAACATATAACCCTTCAGTGTTTTCACGAATAATAACAAAGTTCACTTCACGCCTACTTTTAGTAGTCGGCAGCGAAAAACACGGCCTAACATTTGCAAACAGATCTAGTTCACTACGTAAACGCACAACGGGACTAAAATACCCAGGAATATTAGGTGGTGTTGTAACCGCCCCCAATAGCACCGCATCAGCATCAGTAGCAGCCTGCAAAGTCTCATCAGGCAAAGGAGTCCCATGCTTTAAATATGCCCCATAACCAGCATCACAATACTGCATCGCTAAACTCAATCCTAAAGAGCGCAGTACTTTATCTGCTACTGCGACAACTTCTGGACCAATACCATCCCCAGGAATAACGCATAATTTATATTGGTTTTTTACAGCCATTATTTATTATTAACCCCTGCGACCATAAATAGATCCATCATAAAATGCATCTCTTTCCTGCGCCCATCAACACCATCAACTCTCTGCAGATACTCATCAACCACCACCTGTGATAATCGTCCATCAGCAACCGCTCTCTCTAAATACGCATAAAATGAAACGCCAAAACTACAACAAAAATTTAAATTATTCACATCAACAGTTTCTGCTTTTGAATACAGATCACCAAACCCATTATCCATCATAATAGACATCAACTCTCGACCCATCTTTGCGTGCGTTACATCCTTCGCAAAATATTCCTGCCAAATCGTACTAACATCCTTATATTTCGGTGATAATATTGCTGAAGCAAAATCTGGCTCCATCACCACAAGCTTGCCTCCCGGCTTCAATATACGCCTTATCTCTTGCAAAGCAGCGGCAATATCATCCACATGATGCAGAACACGATCAATAAAACAGCAATCAAATTCATTATCAGCAAATGTTAACTTGCGCACATCCCCGCGCACAAAAAATGCTTGAGGAAAATTTGGAGCAATATATGCATCACAATAATCAAGAAATTTCTGACAGCGATCAACACCAACTATTCTTCCGCCATCACCTAAGTGCGCAGAAAAATATGCACATGCTGATCCACAACCACAGCCAATATCTACAATTGATGCATCTGAACGCAAACGAAAATGATCTGCAGCAAAACTCTTAAAGGCGACCGAATAAGGCAACATTGACTGCAACAAGAGGGATCTAAAATATTTAGAAAAAAATTCCGAGCTATCAACATTACTAAATTCACGTATACTAAATTCTTTTTTCACAGAAAATACCTCTCTTTATTTAAAGCTATAAATATCATTAAGCGCATCTACGCCGTAATTTGCAAGCAACTCCAGCAATCCGCCATGCATGTACGAAACGAGCATAATCTCAGGAATATGCAAATGATAAGATTCGTTACCCTCATTATCACAAAGAGTTTGCGTATCTATATCAAGCGTCAAATTCACCTCGCATGCAATTCTTGTACAGTCATGCTCTATCGCTAAAACCCCATTTGCCAAACAATTACGGTAAAAAATCCGCGCAAAAGATTTTGCTACAATCGCTTTAATACCGCACGCCTTCAATGCCAATACAGCCGTTTCACGCGATGATCCTGATCCGAAATTATTCCCGGCAATTATATAATCTCCGCACTGAACACTCCCGCGAAACTCTGGACGATACTCAATAAAAGCTATATCTTTTAATTTATCAAAATCCAAAAGCAGATTATATCTACCAGGAGTAATCAAATCAGTATTTATGTTATCGGCAAACTTCCAATTCATAATAATGTATCCGTTATATATCCAGTTAAAGCTATTTTTGCCGCAATCTCTGGGCTAACCAAATAGACACTAGCTTTAGCACTACCCATACGCCCCTGAAAATTACGATTACTTGTCGCAACACAAACTTCCCCATCCGCTAAAATACCGCCATGCCTGCCAAGACATGCCCCACAACCAGGACTCGTTACTATAGCGCCCAACTCCATAAATGATTGTAAATACCCACGCCTTAATGCCTCGCAATACACCGCGTTTGACGCCGGCGTAATAATAAGACGGATATTGTCTGCGAGTTTATTTGTATGCAATATTTTGTAAGCAACCTCTAGATCCTCAATACGACCATTTGTGCAGGACCCTATAAAAACCTGATCAACCTTAATACGCTGCTGCGCAATTTCCTGAACATCAACTACCGTATCAACTTGATGCGGAATTGCCACCTGCGGAACCATCTCGGAAACATCAAAATCAATAACTCGCTCATAGAAAGCATCCGTATCACTTTTTATCAATGAATAATCCGCGCCGCGACCTTGATTATTTAAATATGCCTCTGTCTGCGCATCCGAAGCAACTATTGCACATTTGGCCCCAAGTTCTGCAGCCATATTTGTAAGAGTTAAACGCTCAGCGACATCCATCTTTTCTACAATCGGTCCGACAAATTCAATAGCACGATGATTTGCACCATCACTTTTTAACAGGCGTGCAATACTTAATATCACGTCTTTCGCGAAAATATTTTTCCGACGTTTGCCAGTAATATTGATTTTTATTGTTTGCGGAACCCTAATCCAACACTTGCCTGTAGCCATTGCAATCGCGATATCAGATGAGCCTACACCGACAGCAACCGCTCCCAACGCTCCAGAAGTTGGCGTATGCGAATCGGCACCAAGAACAAAGCACCCAGGCCTAACATAACGCTCAACCAAAATCTGATGGCAGATACCGTCAGTAATAATAGGGATGTTTTGTTCCCGCGCAAACTCTCGTATCTCAGACTGCAAATTAGCCGCCTGCACATTCGGACTTGGATAGGCATGATCAAAAACAATAACTATTTTATCGCGCACCGCGACCCGTTTAGCAATCTTCTTAAACGGCGATAATGCCCACGCACAGGTTGTATCATGCGCCATAATAATATCTGGCTCGACTAGAACATAATTGCCCACTCGAACTTGATAGCCAACATTATTAGAAATAATCTTTTCAACTATTGTTTGCGCCATTAACCTGCCCTTATTCTAAATACTGCTTTATGACATGTTCCAACTCATGCTCATGCAAACTACCATGTTGCGCAGTCAGGCTTCTAATCTCAGCTGCAACACACTTGGCTGACTCTTCTTTAATATCACAATTAAAAGACTCTTTGATCCAGGCCTTAACACCCCGCCATCCCGTGCCGGAATTAATTACATTATATATAGCGCGCATACCAAACGAATTAGGATCAATGCTTTCATAACTGCCATCACGCAACATACCTTTTAAATGAGGTCCAGCAGAATGAGTGAACGCAGCAGGATTAATCGGATCCCGGCGCACAAAATTATTGCCGTTTACATATTGTCTTACAAAATCAAATAACTCTTTATAACTTTGCAAATTAAATCTGCGCTCCAACTCTTTTTTATTGCGCAGGTACATAATCGACAAAACATCGCCAAATGATAAAATGCCATTACGCTCACCTAGACCACCAACACTAACATCGAAAACCAGCTCTCTCTGCAACTGATCAGCAATGGAATAAAGAGCTAAAAAATTAGCCGCCGCCAAACCATGATCATTATGAAAATGAAAGTGAAAAGGAATGTTAGCAGGAACTATGCAAGCAATATTATGAACATAATCCAAAACCTTATCTGGAAAACAACTACCTGTTGTGTCAGCAAAACCTAAACGCGATACAGCGAGCATATCCGCTAATTGCAAATAAGCATCACCAAGAAAATCTAAATCAAGCGCAAAAGTATGCTCAAAACTTATACGTAAATTAGCCTGAGTACGCAGGCATTCATCAGACACCGCCTTAATATCATCAACACTTCTTTTAAATGTTTCACGAGCTTCACGCAATCCACCTCGACTCGCAGAAATGTAGCAATGAATATTCTTACATCCAGTCTCAAAAGCCAACTCAAGATCACGGCGAACACACCTAACATGCGTTGCCAACTTTGCTTGCACTCCTGGCAACGCTATCGCATCTTGAATAAACGAATGCAATTCAGATGATGACGCGGGGTGATTTAGCTCGACAATATCGACACCAAAATCATCTATTAACCGCATAAAACTCATACAACTCGCAGGCGTCATTGCAAAGCCTTGCGCCTGCCTCCCCTCTCGCAGAGTAACATCCGCCAATTTAATATATTGAAAAATATCACGCATTTTTGTCTCCACACAAACACTGTCACCAATCATTTACGACCAAAAAGTGCGAAATCCTTGCAATTACATATACCTCATGGCGAAAGACTTTAACACAGCACTCTACCCCCTCCAATACCGTAACGCTTCATCTCTAGATGACATAAAACTGACTCAAAATGGTTATGAATTAGGTGCTGTTATAAGCCGACAGGAGCTGTATTACCAAAAGATAATCAACAAAATCGTAGCGATATTTCACTAGCAAAGAGAGAGACAGCCACTAGGAATAAAACTTACTTTTGACCAAGCAAAAGAATAAAACGAGACCAACAAGCACTGAAATAGGATGCGATATCGCGCGCATATCGTGTATACCATAATAAAACAGTGCTGCAATACCGAACCAGAAAAAGATCACCGCGATTGCTAAGAACAACATCACCCTCTTCTGCCAACATTTATGCAGACCTAATTGCGACAATACAGCAGGCAGTACCCACAGCAACAACCAAAACAAAACGTAATTATTCAACGCCGTGAACTTCTAAGTTAGCAGAACGGTCAGTAGTGCTGTAGATTTGGGCGAAAAAT
>JAGLTR010000023.1 GCA_023135155.1 Gammaproteobacteria bacterium | reverse complement strand
CAATATCAGGCGACTGCTTGCCAATCGAAGTTAAAACCGCACAAGAGTTACCATCAAAACCCATATCAGAGTGCGTATAACCGATCTCATTCACCGTCTTACGAACCAGCTGTTCAATATCCACCCAAGCATTCGTGGTTATCTCACCAGCAACCAAAACCATGCCGGTTTTCACTAAAGTCTCACAGGCCACACGGCAGTTTTTATCTTCAGCAATAATCGCATCCAAAACCGCATCAGAAATCTGATCAGCGATTTTATCCGGATGGCCTTCGGAAACGGATTCCGATGTGAATAATTTATAATCAAGCATAAGATTCTCCTAACGAATTGCACACATACTAATGAAATACGAAATCAGACGCAATCACGGTAAAACAAAAGCATAATAAACCCACCGCTCATTACAACCTACAAATCCCTTTATACAGATACCCAAACATCATCGGGAAGATAATAACCAATCCCGGCAAAGACACCCATATCTGGCTCCAACCCAAGCCGCTGCCTATGCAATCTAGTAACCGCTGTGGAAATCAAGCCCACAAACCAAACCAGCCGATCTACAGCTAACCTCTTTTCTAAATCTTCCTGATCTACTTCAGACATCTTCGGACGGAACTCCTCCCACAAACCTTCAGCACCTACTTTCCATAACGCTTTGTCTGCAACACACAACACAGGTATTATTCCATGATCAACCTTGTATTCTTTCGTTATTTTAGCTATTTCATTTTTAGGAGCGGATGCTATTTGAGAACTATAAGCAAATAAAATATTATACGGCGTTTCGAGCTTATATTTTGGATCTTGTGCATTCTCAGAACCAGCAACAAGTAAATCACTAGGCTGCGCTCCAAGCAAAGTCTTTCTAGGATTCAACAAATTATTCATTTTCTTTGAAACATTAAAATACATTCTCTTAGCTATACGCTTCGATGATTCTGCAAACTTTTTTAATTCACTATTTTCGAGTATTGACTTCACTTCTATGCGCAAGAGGACGCCATTGTATGGGAAAACCCCGTCGGGACAATATGATGACTGTAAAATTGGCGGCATTATATCCTTATCGTAAAGAATTATATCATCCTGCCCTAACTTTTCTTCAACATTACTATCCGTAATTATACCAGTTCCAAAACCAACAAATGGCGGCAACCAAGGGCGCAACAAATTCTCAACAATTATCTCGCGAAACCTTCCTTTCACAACAGTGTGCTCTATCACTCTTTCATGTTGCGCCAAATCAAGCGCGTGTCTTGCGTCACATCTTAGCCTATTAACTATATAGTTGTTCATATACATACCTCGTAGTCACCCGAGAAATATAAAAATAAATCTCACTCAACAAAAAAATCATCCAGAGTAACAATACCATCAACAATATCATCAGAGTAATAATTATTCTGAATCCCATTGGCTGCAATAAAAGCCAAAAATAGCTGTTTTTTTGTTCGAGTCTGCTGCTTAAATACCATCATCTTCCGCTTTAGAATATCCACATAATCTTTAGCTATAACAAACGGCTTATTATTATATTTAATCTCACAAATAGTAACTGCGTCATCTTGGCGATCAAACAATAAATCAATTTGCGCACCACGCTCTTCGCTATGCTTTCTTGGCACATAACGCCAGCTATTAGGGATAGCAACTGAAGATAATTTAAGCGCCCTCCTTATTTGTCTAATATGTTTATAGCATATAGCTTCAAACGCATATCCAGACCAGCTCTGCCAACTTGGTGATTTTTGCTGAGCCTCCCAATAACCAGCATCAAAACTGTGCTTAAGCAAAGTATTTTTTACAGGTTCAATCCAATTCAAGTAAAAAATAGCATATTCATCAATAATCCGATAATAGATACCTTTCTTTGTATGAAAATGCGGCTTGAAGCTCATAATAAATCCGGCATCCTCCAGGGATTCAAGAATTTTCAATCCCTGCGCACCTTTTCCTATACTGATACCATTCAAAATCTCTTCTTTTCCAACACCATATCGGCGTTTTGCGAGCAAGCGGATTATTTCCACACAAACCTCGTAATGATTAAAAAGAGAGGAAAACAAAACATCAAACTCATTAAGCAACAGTGCTTTATTTTTAAATGCTAATTGGTCAATAGATTGAACAGCAGATTGCCCACGCTCAATATTCATCAAATAATATGGTATGCCACCTGTCACCATATAGATTTGCAGTATTTGCTGGTTCGTTAACCTCACCCCCAGCTGCCGCATAAAATGCTTCGTCTGTGACAAATTAAAAGGATCCAAACGAATATGATGTGTCATCCGATTGTGCAACCCACCTTTATTATTAACAATATTGTTAATAATCCATGACGCAGATGATCCACAAATAATGAGTTTAATTCGTTTATCTTTACTCCAATATTGATTCCAAAAATAATCCAAATTCTGCAGTAACCTAGAATTTTTTGTCGCCATCCAAGGAAATTCATCAAAAAACAATACTATCTTTTGCTTATCAGGAGCTCTTGCTATTGCATCCGTTAACTGCCTAAATGCTCCATTCCAATTTCCCTCATGCGCTAATTTCACCCCACCATAAAATATTTGACCAAGACGGATTGTAAAATTAGTTATTTGTTCTGTCATAGACGCATCTTTTGATCCAGTTACATCAAAAAATACGACTCCCTTTTTACTCTCAAAATGATCTCTAACAATAAATGTTTTACCAACACGCCTTCTACCATAAAGCGCAAGAAACTCAGGCCGCTCAGACCGTAGTATCTTTTCCAACACATCGTAAGCTTCTTTTCTGATCTCAGAGGCTACCATAACTCTTTCTCCGTCTATAGTTCACCGTGGAAACATACTCCAGAGTGAACTATAACACAACAAATACATCCATAGTTCACTTTGCAATCATGGTTCAAAGTGAACTATGAACGCAAAATGACAAAAACACGGTATTGCGGCGTCTTGTGATTCTCGCCATACTCAATCCATGTCATTAGCTATCATTCATAGCCGCGCTAACTGCGGGATCGCGGCACCAGCCGTCACTATTGAAGTGCACATTTCACGTGGACTGCCATCGCTCTCTATTGTCGGGCTACCGGAAACAGCGGTGAAAGAGAGTAAAGATCGAGTGCGCAGTGCGCTTCTCAATAGCAATTTTGAATTTCCGCCACGACGCATCACTATCAACCTGGCGCCTGCTGATCTACCGAAAAAAGATGGCGGGCGCTTTGATCTACCGATTGCGCTAGGGGTTCTTGCAGCCTCGGAACAAGTACCGCTGCAACTTTTGGATGATTATGAGTTCATTGGTGAGCTAGCACTAACCGGGCAATTACGTCCGGTAAACGCCACTCTGCCCCTGGCAATAGCTGCTAGAGATGCAAAACGCAATCTGATCTTACCTATGGAAAATGCCGATGAAGCTGCACTGGTAAAAGACCTCAATATCCTACCAACAGATCACATCCTTGCAGTCATTTCCCACCTACAAGGTATCACCCGCATTAAGAAGCACAAAATCTCCACCCCGCCACAAAAACCGCGTGATAGTCTCGACTTATGTGACGTGCGCGGGCAGTATCACGCTAAACGCGCGCTCGAGATTGCTGCCGCTGGCGGCCATGCGCTTTTAATGATCGGCCCACCTGGCACTGGCAAAACCATGCTCGCCAGTCGCCTGCCGAGCATTCTACCTCCGATGCAAGACCATGAAGCATTGGCAACTGCCGCCATCCACTCTATCAGCGGTAAGCCCTTTGACCCTAATCGCTGGCTCGAGCGTCCATTTCGTAATCCGCATCACACCGCTTCAAGCATCGCGCTTGTCGGTGGCGGCAATCCGCCCAAACCAGGTGAAATCTCACTAGCCCATAATGGTGTACTCTTTCTTGATGAACTCCCAGAATTCAGTCGCCGTGCGCTTGAAGTATTGCGCGAACCATTAGAGGCGGGCCAAGTAACCATCGCCCGCGCGAACCATCAA
>JAGLTR010000022.1 GCA_023135155.1 Gammaproteobacteria bacterium | reverse complement strand
TTTCAAAAGAAAGATTTGAAAAGGAGATAAAAGAACATATTGAACAAATATTTTTTGTTAAAACTTATTAAATATGTTAAATTAAAGATATTAAAACTAATATCATTCCCGCGTAGGCGGGAATCCAGTATTATCAATAAGTTACTGGATCTCCGCCTACGCGGAGATGACGAGTTTTGGATTTCGAGAGATGCCCTTAATATACCCTTAATATTGGCATGATATTCTAATTTCCATGAAACAGTTAATCGATAAAATTAAAGCAAGCAATGTAACTCCTGAAGATATAAAGGCGTGTTCTATCGAACAGCTTACCAGCGCTGGTAGTAACGGTAATACCGCTTTACACGTGGCGTGTAAATATAACAATTTAACAGTCATTGAGGCAATCATTGAGAGATTAGGCCCAAAAAAAGTCGCTGAACTTGCTTTTTTAGAAAACAAAGAAAAAGAGACTCCCATCGACATTGCTGATGACTGCGGTAGTGAAGCTGGTCGCAAGCTTTTTTCACTACTGACAGGGGACAAACTTGCTGAAATAATTGGAATTACCGAACTAAAGTGGGGAGATATTTTCTTTACTCTTATAAATGAACCAGAAGAATCCACAACAACTACCACAAAACTGAACAAAGACAAAGAGGAAACTGCCAGAATCATTGCTTTATCAAACAGCGCCGGAATATCGATGCTTCATTTCGCTGCAAAAGGTTATCCAAAAGTGGTGCCTCTTATTCTTAGTGTATTAGATACAAGCACTGCTGGTGCTCTCAATCTTCTGAACAAAAATGGCAACACACCCCTGCATCTGGCTACACGTTATCAGCCAGATGCTGTACAACCACTTCTTGCGACATTAGGTGATAGCGCAGCCGCTGCTGCCAACAATCCGAATAACAACGGCTTTACACCCCTGCATCTGGCTGCAGATTTTCAGCCAGCTGCTGTACCACAATTGATTAAGGCATTAGGTGAAAGCGCAGCTGCTGCTGTCAACAATCTGAATAACGACGGCTTGACACCCCTGCATTTAGCTATCCTTTATCAACCAGCTGCTGTACCACCACTTCTTGCCGCATTAGGTGATAGCGCTGCAGCCAATTATCAGAACAAAAACGGCTGGACAACACCCCTGCGCCTTGCTGCAGTTTATCAACCAGATGCTGTACAACCATTGATTGAGGTATTAGGCATAGACAATGCGATAAAACAACTAACCAACAAAAAATGTTCACTAATATCTGTACAAGAAAAAAAAGCAATCAGCACCGTAATTACCACAATAATGAGAGACAGATTATTTCCAAAACTAATAAAAGAAAACGAACTAACTGAGATACAACACGCACTTTGCCTCAAATATAAAAATAAATTAAAAGATTTTTTGCTTACTCAATATGGTCAAAACGCACAAAAACTAATACGCTCTATTAATAAAGAAACACCTCTTGGAAAAATATTTTGGCACACAACCACCCGAGCCAACATAGGCTTATTTGGCTCCTCTGAAAATATAGAGCCAAAAATAGTGCGTGGCATTAAAAAACTAATAAATAATTTATTACGCACTAACAAACATGATCTAGATACACCAGCTTTTTGTTCAATTCCAGATGGCGACCAGCAGCAATATTATCATCAGGAAGAAGATGGATCATATATGGAGGTAACTCGTATAGAGATAACTCGCGAAGATAATAAAGACATACAACACACCATATTTATATTCCCAAAAGATGACCCTCAAAAACGGCACTTCATGGAATTTAACGAAGAACACAAACTCATAGCTACACACCTACGTACTGGGAACAGCGAAAAACTTGTTTTCGATAAAGATGAATACGCAGAAAGAGAAATGTGGCGTACGTATCAGTCAGAAATGTCAGGACTCCGTCCTAATGAAACCCAAAAAGAATTCATCGAGGCATGCCACCCAGCGGCAAGTCTGGAATTGAGAGCTCCCAGCCTTTAGCCACTGACCAATCGTATACCCCTAGGGCCATATATGAGAACTCATGCTTTGGCCGTAGAGACGCATAGCATGCGTCTTTTCAAACATCGAATGAGACGCATTGCTATGCGTCTCTACAGTTTTATTTATTAAAAGCCGCGACGGCTTTTTGGATCTCTTGCTGGGCTACTTCGGGGCCGAACCAACCTTCGACCTTAACCCATTTACCTGATTCTAGATCTTTGTAGTGTTCGAAGAAGTGGCGAATACTGTGAGATAACGAAGCCGGTAGATCTTCGTAACTTTTTATATCTCTATAGATATCAGTTAACTCATCATTTGGGACAACCAAAACTTTACTATCCTCACCAGCTTCGTCTGCCATTTTCAAGAACCCGATCGGGCGACAGTTAATCACTGAACCGCTCAGCAATGGAAACGGTGCTATTACTAAAACATCAGCTGGATCACCATCATCAAACAGTGTCTGCGGGATATAGCCATAGTTACATGGGTAACGCATAGCAGTGGCCATAAAACGATTCACAAACAGTGCACCGCTAGCTTTATCCGCCTCATATTTCACCGGCGCACTATGCGCAGGAATCTCTACAACAACATTAATATCATGCGGAAGATTGTTTCCAGGACTAATTGCATTACAAATCATGATGGTAGCTCTCTAAGTTAAACGTGGACGTATTTTAACAGCATTCTTGAAGCTTTTCCTATGCATAAAAATTGGTTATGATCACGGGTTCTACATATATTTTGGAGGTTTCATATGTCAGCAGGTCTAGTTACTGCACTAATCTGTGCAGTCATCGCGATTCTTTACGGAGCAATTTCAAGCAAATGGATCTTATCGCTTCCTAGTGGTAACGAGAAGATGCAATCAATTGCTGCCGCTATTCAATCCGGCGCGAAAGCTTACTTGAATAGACAATATTCAGCCATTGCCGTTGTGGGCATTGTGCTCTGCATTATTCTCGGCTTCATCCCTGGCTTAGGCTGGTGGACTGCCGGTGCTTTTGCAGTTGGTGCAATTCTCTCTGGTGTTGCAGGCTACATCGGCATGAACGTTTCTGTCCGCGCTAACGTTCGTACTGCTGAAGCTGCAAGAACTGGTTTAAATAAAGCTTTAATGGTCGCCTTTAATGGTGGCGCCATCACCGGCATGTTGGTTGTAGGTCTTGGCCTACTCGGTATAGCTGGTTATTACGCTTTATTAATAGCAACTCATGGCCATAGCGTACCAACACATCAGTTAGTTAAACCTTTAATTGGCTTAGCATTTGGTGGCTCACTAATTTCTATCTTCGCGCGTTTGGGCGGCGGTATCTTCACGAAAGGTGCTGACGTTGGTGCGGATTTGGTTGGTAAACTTGAAGCTGGTATTCCTGAAGATGACCCACGTAACCCTGCTGTTATCGCTGATAATGTTGGTGATAACGTTGGTGACTGTGCTGGTATGGCTGCTGATCTGTTTGAAACTTATGCGGTAACAATCGTCGCTACTATGCTGCTAGGAACTTTAACTTTTAAAGCTCATGCAGCTAGCGCCGCTCTTTATCCATTAGTTTTAGGCGGCATCTCCATCATCGCCTCTATCATCGGTATATTCTTTGTCCGCGCTAAAACAGGTCGTAAAGTTATGACCTCTATGTATCGCGGCTTGATTGTCAGCATGGTGATCTCAGCGATACTCTTCTACCCTGTAACATCTGCTTTTATGCACCATATAAGCACTAAGGCTAATGAGATGGCAACCGTAAGACTTTACGGCGCAGCTCTTATTGGTCTGCTCTTAACTGGTCTTTTAGTAGTCATTACCGAGTACTACACATCAACTGAATACGGCCCAGTACGTCACGTGGCGAAACAGTCGTTAACAGGACACGCAACCAACATCATTGCTGGTATCGGCATCTCGATGAAGGCAACTGCGTTTCCAGTATTAGCTATTTGTGCCAGTATTCTGATCGCTTTCCATTTAGCTGGTCTCTACGGTATCGCAATCGCAGCTACTGCGATGTTATCCATGGCTGGCATGGTTGTGGCACTTGACGCTTTTGGCCCTATCACCGATAACGCTGGTGGTATTGCTCAGATGGCTGACCTACCTAGCGATGTGCGTAATATTACTGATAACTTAGATGCTGTTGGTAATACGACAAAGGCCATCACCAAAGGTTATGCGATCGGCTCTGCTGGTTTAGCTGCCTTAGTACTGTTTGCTGATTACACGCATGCATTAGGAGCTGTTCATAAAGTTGTCGCTTTTGACCTTTCCGACCACATGGTAATTATCGGCCTCTTCATTGGTGGCTTGATCCCTTACCTATTTAGTGCACTCGCGATGGAAGCCGTAGGTCGTGCTGCCAGCTCGGTAGTAATTGAAGTACGTCGACAGTTCAAGGAGATCCCAGGCATAATGGAGGGCACTGGAAAACCTGATTACACCAAAACGGTAGGTCTTCTAACTAAAGCTGCAATTAAAGAGATGATTATTCCATCCCTACTACCAATCTTCGTTCCAGTACTAGTTGGTGTCTTCCTAGGACCTAAGGCTCTAGGCGGTGTATTGATGGGAACAATCATCACTGGCTTGTTCCTCGCAATCTCCATGACCACCGGTGGTGGCGCTTGGGATAACGCTAAAAAGCTCATCGAAGATGGTGCTCATGGCGGTAAAGGCAAAGAAGCGCATAAAGCAGCGATCACTGGTGACACAGTTGGTGACCCATACAAAGATAC
>JAGLTR010000021.1 GCA_023135155.1 Gammaproteobacteria bacterium | reverse complement strand
AACTCTCTTAGCAACTTTCCTGATTCCTTGGCCAACACCCCTTCAGTCCAAGCAATACGATGATTAAATTTATTAGAATCCAACAACTGAAAAGCACTAACAACTGCCCCAGCCTTAGGATCACGCGCCCCAAACACCAAGCGCTCAATCCGTGCCTGCACCATCGCCCCTAAACACATAACACAAGGCTCGAGCGTGACATACAACGTAGTTCCAACCAAACGATAATTGCTCTCAACAAGGCCTGCTGCACGCAAAGTAACAATTTCCGCATGCGCAGTCGGATCTTGGTGAGCAATCGGCTTGTTCCATCCCTCAGCAACAATGACATTATCCTTGGTCAAAACAGCACCAACAGGCACTTCACCAACAGATGCCGCATGCTCTGCCAACACTAAAGCTCGTTGCATAAAAATAAGATCGTCATCTTGAACCATAGATTATACCAACAATAATTTGTGCTACTAACCACCAAAAAGATCGACAATAATACCACAACAAAACGTAAATCAATTAACAATTACCTAAGAATAAATGCCGACGCTATCAATTCCTCTAAACCAATAGCATCACTTATCACATGTGAAATAACACCTAACACATTATTACAGCATTGATTCCGCAAAGCCTCACACTCATCATCTTGCATATCACAACTATCATCTGACAAATAAGCAAAAATCCTATCAACTCTTTCATCAATATTTATCAACTCACGCTTAAGAGCAATTATTTCATCCTTCACTGGTGTTTTTTGCAAGCTTTCTAACGCTCTATCTATAGCCATAACCCTATTCTCACAACCATCCAACATCCACTTACAATATGAACCCAAGGAGAAAAAACACTCACCAATGAGAGCAGCTAGTTGCTCAGCCTTAAATCGATAAATGCTTGCGCAATTTCCAAAACACCCCTCTGCATCATATTGAGCAATAGCCTGACGAACAATTTGTGAAATGTATTTTATGTCCGCAAAACGATCGAATACTGCAGACAAATAGACATCTAGATCATTCGATGGCAACCCACAAACTCTTACCATCTCTCGAGCAACGATCTTTTTTTCTACAACCAGTTGATATGCACCTTGATATAAGTGATTGCGCAACATATTTATCACGAAATAATTATGAGCAATGCAAAGACGCTGCAGCTCCCCAACAATTTTTCCTCGAAAATGATTATCCAACATCCTTTCAATACTATCACCCAACTTCTGAGCCGACATCATTTGAATTAAGTTACCAATAAATCCTTCGCTTTGCCCGAAAAACTTCTGCAAAGCGCCAGCAAATATATCATTAAATAAATATAAGAGATCAACAGACTGTTTATCGTGAGGGATAATCTCAGATATCCCAGTCCGATCATAATAATCACATATCGGCGACATAAACTCTTTTTCCCAGATACTCTGAGCCAACGCATAATATTGACACAGTAAAACCTGGGACTCTCTTGATGAACGATTAGAAAAAAACCTTCCCTGCTGCTTTCCAATGGTTTGTGGAAGCTCACGTGAACCCATTACAAAAACTCAACAGTAAAGCTAGCCTAGCTAGCGACGTTAGAAGTATAGCTCACTATTATTAACGAAATATTAAGGCCCCCTATAAAAATCGCTGAAATCGAATGAAATACATGATTGCAGGCGCTTTATTCCCATTCTATAGTAGCTGGCGGCTTGTCCGAGATATCATATAACACCCGAGAGACATGCTGAACTTCATTTAATATGCGTTTTGAGACTTTCGCTAAAAATGCTGCTGGCAAATCTGCCCACTGCGCAGTCATAAAATCAGTTGTCCGCACTGCTCTTAAAGCGACAATATAATCATAACATCGCGCATCCCCGACAACTGCAACTGTCTTTAAGGGCAAGAAGGTCGCAAAAGCCTGACTAACATCATGATATAGATTTTCGTTAATTAACTCTTCGATAAATATAGCGTCAGCTTGCTGTAATATATCTACATATTCAGCTTTTATTGCACCCAAAATACGCACGCCTAAACCAGGACCAGGAAATGGATGACGACTGATTAACTCTTGCGCCAAAGCTAACTCCAAACCAACTTTGCGCACCTCATCTTTAAATAGCTCACGAATAGGCTCAATTATTTTTAAATGCAATTTCTCTGGCAGACCGCCAACATTATGGTGCGACTTAATTACTTGTGACTTACCATGTTTCGTGCGTGCTGACTCTACTACATCGGGATAAATAGTTCCCTGCGCCAGCCATTTAACATCAGTTAATTTATTCGCCTCATCTTGAAAGACCTCGACAAATTCATTACCGATAATTTTCCGCTTCTCCTCTGGATCAGTCACGCCTTCCAATACTCGATAAAAACGCTCTTTGGCATCCACCACAATAAGATTAAGCCCAAAATGCCGTTTGAAAGTCGCTTCGACCTCCGCACTTTCATTTAAACGCAATAAACCAGTATCCACAAAAACACAAATCAGCTGCTCGCCAATTGCCTTATGCAATAACATAGCAACAACAGATGAATCAACGCCGCCAGATAAACCCAAAATAACTTTATCGCTACCAACTCTATCTTTAATATCAACAATACTATGCGTAATGATATTTGCCGTCGTCCAACTACGCTCACACTTACAAATATTAATTAAAAAATTCTCTAGGATCTCTTTGCCAAATTCAGTTGGCGTAACCTCAGGATGAACCTGCAAACCATAAATATTCTTCGCACTATTTTCGATAGCAGCAACTTCAGTTGCCGCAGTTTTAGCAATCGCAACAAACCCGGCAGGAATTTCAGTCACAATATCACCATGACTCATCCAAACATTAATTTTAAATAACCGCTCAACATCACGCTCCAACCTTTCAGCATCAGTCGGCGAGAAATCAACGTCATTCCGCGGCTTAACCGCGGAATCCACAACATGAAGAGAGTTTTGCAGATCATCCGAATAACAAATAGTTCCTACATCTTTTAAACCGGAAAACAGTTGCGAATTAATATCGACTTTTGTTTCCGCATAACCAAGTTCACGCTGTATACCAGCTGTAACTTGACCACCAAGCTGCGTAACAATTGTTTGCAGACCATAACAAACTCCCAAAACCGGACAACCAAGCTGAAAAACAATCTCTGGCGCACGTGGCGAATTCTCTTCGGTAACAGATTCCGGTCCACCCGATAAAATAATTCCTTGCGGCTTAAATTCCCGGATAAATTCCGCGGCAACATCAAACGGCATGATTTCACAATAAACTCCAGACTCCCGCACTCGCCGTGCAATTAACTGTGTATATTGCGAACCGAAATCAATAATTAATATTTGTTCCATAAAACTCAAGCCTCGCGCCAATAATTCGGCGCCTCTTTGGTAATTGTTACATCATGCACATGACCTTCATCAACACCTGATTTCGTAATTTCCACAAACTGTGCATCTTTCTGCATCACCTGAAGAGTTCCACAACCGGTATAACCCATACTTGCACGCAAACCACCCAATAGTTGATGCACAACCCCAGACAATAGCCCACGATATGGAATACGCCCTTCGATACCTTCTGGTACTAACTTCTGCGTCCCATCCCGCACCTCTTGGAAATAACGGTCGGCAGAACCATGTGCCTGCGCCATTGCGCCCACGGAACCCATACCGCGATAGCTCTTATAAGCCCGCCCATGGTAATACTCAATCTCACCCGGCGACTCTTCGGTTCCAGCGAACAGACTTCCAATCATCACCACAGAAGCCCCAGCAGCTATAGCTTTAGCAACATCCCCAGAAAAACGAATACCGCCATCGGCAATAACCGGCACATCAACTGCCTCAGCGACTTGATGAATTGCTGTAATTTGCGGCATGCCTACACCTGCCACAACGCGTGTCGTACAGATAGACCCTGGCCCAATACCAACCTTCACTGCATCAGCACCAACCTGAACAAGCGCTTTAGCTGCACTCGCGGTAGCAATATTGCCCGCAATAATCTGCACCTCAGGATACTTACTCTTAATCCAGCTAACACGGTCAAGCACTCCCTGGGCATGCCCATGCGCAGTATCAACCACTAGCACATCAACACCAGCCTCAACTAAGGCTGCTACGCGTTCATCAGTATGTGCCGCCGTTCCCACAGCCGCGCCTACGCGCAACCGTCCAGCATCATCACGACAAGCAAAAGGCTTCTCCTTAACCCGCAAAATATCCTTTACTGTAACCATCCCCTTAAGATGAAAAGCATCATCAACTATCAAGATCTTTTCAATACGATGCTCCTGACAAAGCGCTACGATCTCTTCTTTAGCCGCACCCTCTTTAACAGTTATCAGACGCGCCTTCGGCGTCATAAGGTTGGCAATCGGCTGCGCAAAATCAGTCGCAAAACGCACATCGCGATTAGTGACAATTCCAACTAACTCCTCACCATCCACAACTGGCATGCCTGAAAAATTATTTTTCCGCGTTAACGCCAAAACCTCTTTTAACGAAGTTTGGGAACTGACCGTCAATGGATCTTGTACAATACCGCTTTCAAATTTCTTCACCCGACGCACTTCAGCTGCTTGCTGTTTAACACTCATATTCTTATGCAAAATCCCAATACCACCCTCTTCAGCCATAGCAATTGCCATGCCAGCTTCGGTAACGGTATCCATCGCAGCGGATAACAGGGGAATTTGCAAAGAGATCTGCGCAGTAAGCCACGTCGTTAAATTTACATCTTTCGGCAGAATTTCAGAATGCGCAGGAATTAACAGAACATCATCAAAAGTAAGAGCCTTATCAACTATTTTCATCACTAACTTCTCCAAAGGTTAAGTTAGCGCCGCAGTGTACCCCGAGAACAATAAATCAGCAACGAAAAGTAGAGACGCCCAGGTTGGGCGTCTCTACGGGTATCTTATAGCGGCAAATATCTTAATAAATCGTTAATAATCGAGTGCTATACTGAAAAAACACAATATCAATCTCAACGCTCATCTACATCTTCGGTAATACACGTTTTCAGAAATACAAATAGAACAACAACTACAACTATGTTAACTGATCCAGAACAACTGCAGACACCTCCTCATGCCTATCATGCAATGACTTTATCCCTATCTTCTTTCTCGACTAGTAATCTAGCTGCAGAAATCCAACCAGCAAACGCTCCGCCACCATCACCGAAATAAGATATAACCTATAGCAATACGCCATTTTTCAAATTACTGACGACATTACAACGCTCTGCTATACTGCGCGTAATGCTTAATAAAACCCCAGATAAAACAAATATTTACTCCGTATCAGAACTAAATACTGCCGTACGTGAACTTTTAGAAGATAACTTTCCTTTGATTTGGGTTAGTGCAGAAATTTCTAATTTCATGCAGCCAAAATCTGGGCATATGTATCTCACTCTAAAAGATCAGCTAGCACAGGTGCGCTGCGCGATGTTTCGCGGCCGTAATAGCCGCCTTAATTTTACCCCTGAAAATGGCATGCAGGTTTTGGTACAAGCGCAATTGAGTCTTTATGAGCCACGTGGTGATTATCAGCTTATTATTCAGCATATGGAACCAGCTGGTGAAGGCCTACTACGACAAAAATTTGAGCAACTAAAACGTAAATTAGAAGCAGAGGGGTTATTTGCAGAAACAGCAAAACAAGGGTTACCAACCTACCCTACCTGCATTGGCATTATTACTTCGCCGACAGGCGCGGCTCTGCGCGATATTATTAGCGTTACTAAAAGACGGGCACCCAATATTCCTCTTATCGTTTACCCAACGCAGGTACAAGGGGATAACGCCAAAAATGAAATTGTTAAGGCTATTAATGCAGCCAACCAAGATGAAAAATGTGACGCATTAATTATTACTCGCGGTGGCGGTTCGCTAGAAGACCTCTGGCCTTTTAACGAAGAGATAGTTGCGCGCGCTATTTTCGCCAGCAAAATACCGATAATTAGCGGCGTTGGCCATGAGATTGATTTTACTATTGCGGACTTTGTTGCTGATCAACGTGCACCAACACCATCGGCAGCTGCGGAATTAATTTGTCCAGATAATAAAGAGCTACTTAATACTCTGGATTATTTAAACAAAAAACTTAATCGCGCTTTTCTCACTAACCTACAGCATTTAAAATTACATTTAGAACATTTAGTAAAACGCCTACAGCATCCAGGCAAAAGATTACAACAATACAGTCAACAACTAGATTACCTTGAGCAACGACTCCAACAAAACATCAATAATTTATTAAATAACAAACGCGCTAATATACAAAACTTAACCCGTAACTTAGACGCCTTAAGCCCGCTTGCTACACTTAATCGCGGTTATGCGATCGCCACAACTATGGACAACAAAATAATCCGCGATAGCAGAGAAGTAAAAAAGAACGAGCAAATAAACCTCCGCCTAAAAAAAGGCACTATCATCTGCCGTAGAGACATTCCGTGAATATGAGAATGTTCACAATTTTGGTGTCTTTTTATGATTTATGAGACGCCCAGGTTGGGCGTCTCTACGTCACCTTGAGGCTCCGCAGACAACTCTTTTATTTGCGATGTCACTGCCCTTATTCCTGCTATAAACTCAGATAAAATCGGTTGAAAAACCGAGTAACCATCCTTATACAACGTCTGTAATTCCAACAACTTCGCATAATTCTCACATTTTGGGCTTAACATTTCCCGTAGCACAAACAACTGTGTTGTAACGTAACATTGCACATTGCTTGCATCTACAGACGCTATCTCATAATTCTCAAGCGGTAAAAAATACCCAAACAAAGAATGCACTAAATACATAACATGCACTGCCTTGCCTAATAACTGCTTAGAATCATTGTGCTTACTCCAATTAACACCAGACAACCCATGCCAATCTTTTATCCCAAATGCATCGAACACCACCTTCTCACAGGAATACTGATGACAACGTCCTGCATCATAACCCTCAATCTTCTTCGCTTTATCATATAAATCTATACGAGACTTCGATGGAATCATACCACTAGGGCCATAGAGACTTCCCTCCAATCCAATAACAGTCGGCGGCAATAAATATCGCGGCATATGAATTGCCAACATTAACACTAGATGATCAAAAACTTTAATCTCACGAAAAAAAAGTCCCCGAAAGTTATCGTCGAAATGTGCAGCGATACCATTGGACAAAAAAGTCCCATAAAACTTATCTCCTAGCAATAATTTTTGCACCCCCAGAAGAACATTAACAAACATCTGCACCACTTGATCATTAATTAGGAAATATTGCCACGCAATCTTCGACGCTTTATCATCAACCATCTTTGATAAGTTTAAAACAACCTTCGCGGTCATCTTAATCCGCGCTGATAACGCTGCCGCTTCAAGATCATAAAGAAAGTCATCATTTATGATTTTATCTGCGCGCTTCAAAATAATAAGAGCTGAAAGATAGCATCCATCTGCACAGAGATCGCAAGCCCGAACATACTCTCTTTTAGCATAGTTTATTATGCCAATAAAAACACCAACAGTATCAATTTCAACATAAGAGTTACCTTTTATGCCCAATCTATTGTTAATATTTTCGCAGCCATATGCATGAAAAAAATAATACGGATGATGTGCACACATAATATCTTGCGTAATCTTACTAATTGCAATATCCGTGGGAATATGAGCATCCACACTAGCAATATCCACAGCCAATCTTGAACACAAAACCTCAGTGCTAATACGTATTACTACTCTCGGTTTCTTTTTAACAACTGACTTTACCGGTGTTTGCACAACATCTGTATTGTGAGGTTGTTCATCAACAGGCATTGAGGCACGACTTTTTCGCCCCCTTTTCTCGCCCTTATCTTTCCCCTTTCCCCAGGAAAACATTATATCAGCACCTCAAATGAATTATAGGAAACATCGAAAATCCATACCACTAAGCAATATCAACTTTGAAAAACGCACCATGCTCCTCATGCTCCTCCATTGGCTCATCTCCCACACCAACAGCATCAAGTCTAGCTGGCGTACCATCCTTAGCTAATAATTTACTATCCTCTCCCATCTGACTTTCATTCTGCGCACGATTCTGCTCCCTATACACACAAGTATATACCCCAGCGAAACAACAACAAAATGCCAAAAGAATAATAAGCGCCACACCAAATACTGAACCAACAATAGCAATTTCTTCCTTAACTACCGAGTGACAACGCTCAGACACCACATCAGTAATAGCATTACTCCATAAACGCGAAACATTATACGGAACATTAGGCGCATCAACACACTCAGTAACTTTAAACATACCAGCGCAAATATGACTGACTGATCGGATACAAGTTTGCGGCGCATCTCCAAGAAAACCAAAGTCACCCGGGACGCGTCTATTCAACTCATCCGCTGTTTCCCGCTTTACAGTATTACAAAGCCCCCACAAACACGACTGCAATATCTCTACTGTCATATTGCGATAATTTCCGACAATACCTTTCATCTATATTTTCCTAGCCAATATGAAAAACGCCACATAATGCCAGAAACAGAAATAAAATAAAACCGTATCGAATACGGTGAGACGCGAGAAATTGCGTCTCTACTTTGAATCTTCGTAATTATTCAGCGCCGTGAACTTCTAAGTTAGCAGAACGGTCAGTAGTGCTGTAGATTTGGGCGAAAAATGAAATTTTAAAGCGGAGTTTACATTGGTAAATGAGCATTTAAAATTTCATTATTCGCCCGAAGATGCAGGGCTAGTGGCCGTTCCCCGAGAAATGGCTGAATAGTTACAAAAACACATTAATCACTCCTCGCATCTC
>JAGLTR010000020.1 GCA_023135155.1 Gammaproteobacteria bacterium | reverse complement strand
GTAATTATTCAGCGCCGTGAACTTCTAAGTTAGCAGAACGGTCAGTAGTGCTGTAGATTTGGGCGAAAAATGAAATTTTAAAGCGGCGTTTACATTGGTAAATGAGCATTTAAAATTTCATTTTTCACCCGAAGATGCAGTGCTAATGGCCGTTCCCCGAGAAATGGCTGAATAGTTACGACATTTTTAGAATACTTCTTGAGCGGTTTACATGGTAATACATGACATTCCTAGACGTTTAATATGGGTTGCGCTTCCTCAGGTGCTTTTGCAATCCTTATTGCCTGTATAAGTCTCCGCCTAATTTCTGCTGGTGAAACGCTATCCCTGGCTTGAAAAACAATAGAAAACTTGCGCATTAATTTATGCATTTCATGAGGAATTTGGGTTACCCCATTATCTGCGTCAACATTTGTTTGAATATCTTCTCGTACATTTTTACGCCTTATTAGCAATTGATCTTGCGGACTTAATAGGCCTGCTTGGTCTTGAGGTAGTTCTTCATCATCAAGCATTTTTAATCGCATTTCCTCTAATAGGCTCATGTAGGCATTTGTATATTGCTGAAGCGACTCTAAAGTGGCTTGTAACGCACCAATATCGTCACCTCTGCACATTTGCCAAGTAACTAAAAGGGCTGTTAATGAAGACACACTGCCGATTAAACTTAAAACAACCTTTACCGCGGTTCCGTATGAGCCGTCTGGATTTAGCCACTCGAGCCAACCTGCATCAGTGTCGTATACATTGCGTAACATAAATACACCAAATGAAGCCCCAAAAGTCGCGAAGGCATTTACCGCAGATAAGCCGACATTTGTTGCTGTATCACTGCCAGAATAGAGCAAAATACGCAATAATTCTTTGGTAGATACAAACAATTTTGGTGGTAGTTCGATATTGTTTAAAGATGATGTTTTCGCAACTTTTGCGGTTAATGCTGTAAACCTATTTGCTTGTTTAGCGATGTGAGTGCTGTTATTTGCCTTTACAGATAAAGCCCATCGTTTCCTGCCTTGTGCGAACAAAGTAAGAAAAAAATCTAGAAATGGCGTGAATACCGCCTTATTGCCTAACCAATTAAAATAAAATTGGTTTGTCGCAAAGGTTCGGCCAACACCGCCACCCATATTCCAAAGTGCGAATGTGAATATTTGTGCTGGTCGGTATAATTGTTTTACAGCACTCGTAGTATAGTTATAGCACTTAGATATTGTGCGTTGAGTTGTGTTAAACAACTGCGGTACATTTAATATTCTCATGTCATCTCCTGCCGTGGCTACCTATTCATCACTCTATGCTAGCAAAGGTATATTAACGCCCCCTTAACACAAGCCTATTTGTTTATAAAAAGTTTTTTGCTACACTCACGCGATCATGATCACACAAATATCGTCACACACACCAATGATGCAGCAGTATCTTCGGATTAAAGCTGAATATCCAGATTTATTAGTACTCTATCGCATGGGTGACTTTTATGAGCTGTTTTTTGATGATGCTGAAAAGGCGGCAAAGTTATTAAGCATCACATTAACGGCACGCGGTAAGTCAGCTGGGCAGCCAATTCCTATGGCTGGCGTGCCCTTTCATGCTATTGAAAGGTATTTAGCAAAGCTAGTAAAGCTTGGCGAATCAGTTGCGATTTGTGAGCAGATTGGTGACCCAGCTACTTCAAAGGGCCCGGTTGAACGTGCAGTTACCCGCCTTGTGACCCCTGGCACAGTTAGCGACGAAGCACTGCTCGACGAGAGCCAAGACAATCTTATTGTTGCCATGCATCATCAAAAGAACCTTTATGGTATTGCGGCTCTCGATATTACCAGTGGCCGCTTTCAAGTGCAGGAAGTAAATGATGAGAACGCTATGTTCAGTGAGCTAGAGCGACTAAAGCCTGCTGAACTTCTTTTAAGTGACGAACTTGATCATCCATTATTACAAAAGCGAGCGGGCACTAAAAAACGCCCTCCCTGGGAGTTCGAATATGAAACAGCTGAACGCCTTTTATTAACGCAATTTAAAACCCGCGATTTATCTGGTTTTGGCATAGAAAAACTACCAGTGGCGATTGCTGCCGCTGGCTGTCTTTTGCAGTATGTGCAAAACACGCAACGCACCGCCCTACCTCACATCAGTAGCATTCGCGCTGAGCAGCGTAGCGACACAGTTATACTTGACGCAATTAGTCAGCGTAATTTAGAAATTGTGACTAACCTGCAGGGCACGCAAGAGCACACTTTGATCTCGGTCTTTGATAGAACGGCAACGCCAATGGGTGGTCGACTAATTAGGCGCTGGTTTTTGCGCCCACTACGCAACCATGATGCACTTATTGCGCGTCAACAGGCTATTGCTGATTTCTTAGCGCAGCAACTTTACGCTGAAGTCCATGAACTGCTGCGAGGTATTGGTGATATTGAGCGGATTCTTGCGCGTGTTGCCTTACGCTCAGCGCGTCCTAGAGATCTTCTGCAACTACGTTATGCCTTTGCGATGCTGCCATCGTTACAACGACTATTGCTTAATCTAGATTCTTTTAGAATCAATAAGATAAAAGATGATCTTAATTCTTTTGATGATCTTAAGGGGCTGCTCACAAATGCTATCATTGAAAACCCTCCTGTAGTTATTCGTGATGGTGGTGTTGTTGCTGACGGTTATGATAGTGAACTTGATGAGCTCCGCGGGATTAGCGCAAATGCTGGTGAATATTTGCTGGCGCTTGAAGCGCGTGAAAAAGAACGTTCTGGAATTGCTACCTTAAAGGTCGGCTATAATCGTGTTCATGGCTACTTCATAGAGGTCTCGAGAACGCAGGCCAAACAAGTTCCAATTGATTACATTCGTCGCCAAACTTTGAAGAATGCTGAACGCTATATCACACCTGAACTCAAAGAATTTGAAGATAAAGCTCTAAGCGCTAAGGCGAAAGCGCTCGCACGTGAAAAGATGCTCTATGAGCAGCTGCTAAACAAACTGGCGGAACAACTACAACCGTTACAAGTTTGCGCTGCAGCGCTTGCTGAACTAGATGTCTTAACTAATCTTGCTGAACGCGCGCATAGTTTACAGCTAGTCTGTCCTGAACTAGCAAACACGACAGGAATAGAAATCATTGGCGGCAAGCATCCTGTAATCGAACAGGCTATTGATGAGCCATTTGTGCCTAATAACACCCATCTTCATGACGCTAGGCGAATGCTCATTATTACTGGGCCAAACATGGGTGGTAAATCGACCTACATGCGGCAAACTGCCTTAATTGTTCTCTTAGCTTACGTCGGTAGTTTCGTGCCTGCTACAAGCGCCAAAATTGGTCCTATCGACCGGATATTTACACGTATCGGTGCTGCTGATGATTTAGCTAGTGGACGCTCGACATTTATGGTTGAAATGACTGAAACGGCGAATATCTTGCATAATGCGACTACTAATAGTTTAGTGCTGATGGATGAAATAGGTCGCGGAACGAGCACCTTCGATGGTCTATCACTTGCATGGGCATGTGCTGCCCACTTAGCGAAAAGTGTTCAGGCATTAACGCTTTTTGCAACACATTACTTTGAGTTAACGCTGCTGCCTGAGTCCTTTCAAAATATCGAAAACGTCCACTTAGATGCCATTGAACATGACGACAAAATTATTTTTATGCATGCGGTTAGTGAGGGTCCGGCCAATCAAAGCTACGGCCTACAGGTTGCACAGCTCGCCGGCGTTCCAGATCACGTCATCAAACAAGCGCGGCATAAGCTACAGGAATTAGAGGATCATGCTGTTCATAGTCCGCAGTTACTAAATATTTCGCCACAACAACCTGACCTATTCGTGATCAACGATGAACCACACCCAGCCCTCGAGCAACTAAAGCAAATTGACACTAATGCGATCACACCTTTGGATGCGTTAAAGCTTCTTGCAGAGATCAAGAAGACATTGTAACTGGTTGTTTTTTAACGTTCCTTTGCCTGCGGCAACATGCTGAATGCGCAGAGTATTTCATCAAAAATCCCACTAACACCACAACAAATATCTAGCACTTGATATATCTCATGTAATGGTCTACCATTACATGAGTACATAAATTCGCGGGTATAGTTATGGAAAAAGGCTGGAAAAAATTTGTAGGGTTATGCCATCAAGAAGAGTCAGCTACCAAACTTGATGCACTGTTACACCTTCTTCTAACCCCTGAGGAACAGGAACAGTTAGGCCGGAGAATTTTGTTGATTGAAGAGTTATTAAAAGGCGCAAAAACACAAAGAGAGATCGCGCGGGATTTGAAGATTAGTATTGCAAAAATCACCCGCGGTTCTAACAATTTAAAACTGATTGATGAAGAAATGCGCACATATTTATTAGAGAAATTAGTGAAATGATGAAAAAAATAATACAACAAATATATATAATATTCTTTATCCGTTCTTGGCGATGGTGACACTTAATATTTATTAATTGCAACCATTCACAACAACGGAGACAACAATGCAGCTCACAAAAAATTTAAAAAACAAAGTTAAAACTGAACACCGAGGTTTGTTGGTTTTACTATATACGGAGATTCAGGAGTTATTTGGACGCTTCGGGATTACCGCCCTACTCATCCTTTATTTAACCAAACAATTAAACCTTTCTGATGCGCATGCTTTCACAATTTATAGCCTTTTTATTGCCGCTATATTTGTAACACCAGTTATTGGTGGTTATATTGCTGATCGTTATTTTGGCTTTAAGAATGCCATTATGATTGGCGGCATGATCATGACGATAGGCAACTTATTTTTAATATATCCATCTAGTGACTTTGTAATGACTGGCTTAACCATTGTTGCCATCGGCTCCGGCTTGTTCACACCATCTCTTGCTGCCTTATTAGGTAGGCTCTACGAAGATAAAGAACACAAACGAGAGCGAGGCTTTACCCTTTACTACATTTGCAAAAACATAGGCGCCTTATTGGCCCCGATACTTTGCGGCCTTGTTGCCCATTATTACAACTACAACTATGCATTTTTTCTGAGCGCTGTATCGATGGCATCAGGTGTAGTTGTTTTTGCGTACGGAAAAAAACATTTGCCAAGCAATCATCAACGTAACGCAACAAAAGTTAAACAAACAATGCTGAGCAAACCCATAATATCTCGTGAGAAAAAACAACTAGTTTTTGTTTTACTCCTAACGCTTTTTGTTGTTATTTTTTCTACCTGCCTTGGCCAAGGCGGAACGACGTTAAATCTATTTATTGATCGTATAATCGATAGGCAGTTCTTTAGCTTCACGATCCCTACTTCATTTTTCTATACCTTAGATCCATTATTTATGATTTTAGTTGGCCCAATACTAACGGTGTTCTTTGTTTTCATGGTACGAAAAAACAGAGCGATCTCAATTGTAGGGAAATTTGCTCTAGGTATGTTTATATTGGCAGCAGGTTTTCTTGTATTTAGCGCTGCCAGCATCTTAGCTAGCAAGATTGGACATGCTTCGATGTTATTTATCGTTGGTGCGTACTTTCTCTTTCCAATCGCTGAGCTTTGCATTATGCCGGTAGCACTTGCCGCTGTTACGCGTTATGCACCGAAAAATCTACAAGCTATGATGGTTGGAGTCTTTATGCTAGGACAAGCTTCTGCGGGATATTTGACGGGAGTAATCTCGAAGGTTGGCAACATTAACTTTCCAGTTACCAATCTGCCGGGACTACAGCATGCAGCTACAATTTACCTACACCTGTTCGTATTGACTGCCAGTATCTTATGCGTAACAGGTATTCTGTTAATCATCTTAAAGCCACTGTTGTATAAACTAGTGGGCAAAGAAAATGATCTTCCAGCTACATTTGATGAGACAACTCCCGTCACAACTGCTCTTGAGATCTAGAAAACAATGCCCGGTTTAATCCGGGCATCTTTAGATCTTAAGCATAAACGCTTGAGCCATCGCCATCGTTCACAGCATTATCTACAACATACAAGAGAAAATCTCTCTCTAATGGCTTGTAGATGAAATCTGACGCACCAGCTTCTAATGCTGTTAAATAATCAGCACTATCTTCAGAAGCGGTCTCTACGATGACAGGCAAATCGTGCAATACTGGCGATTGTTTGATTTTTTGCAATAACTCGATACCACCAACCTCTGGCATAACTCGGTCAACAATAACTGCGTCGTAGGTATTTGGTTGCTCATTTAGTACTTGCCATGCTTGTTCACCGCTCTCTATGTAGTCGGTGGTATAGCCAGCACTTTTGAGGGTATCAATTGCGACAGAAACACTGAGGGGTTCATCATCGATGAATAAAATCCTTTTAGCGTCCATGTTCATTCTCCTTGTTTTGTAGTCCCTAACTTTGAAACTGCTTCAAGACTGTCCTAGTCTCTTTAGAAGTAGTTTCACATCCTTCGCTGCTAACTCCTTGTATTGACCAGAAATTAACGAACGTGGGAGTAGTATATCACAAAACCGAACGCGAATTAAACGACTAACTTGAATTTTTTTTGCCTCCCAAAGGCGACGCACTAATCTATTACGCCCTTCAGTGACAACAACACGGTACCAGCGGTTTTTTTCTTCTTTTTTAAAGGGGACGATAACCTTGAAATTACCTTTGCCATCAGACAGTTGCGCGCCCTTCTTAAGATCATTGATTGTCTGCTGGTCAATATAACCAAACACACGCGCTAAGTATTCTCGCTCCAATTCTGCTGATGGATGCATCAATTTGTTAGCAAGTTCGCCCTCATTTGTGAACAGCAAAAGACCTTCAGAGTTGATATCCAAGCGCCCAACAATAACCCACCTACCACTATCAAGTTTAGGCAGACCAGCAAAAACTGTTTTACGGCCCTCTGGATCACTGCGCGTACAGATTTCGCCCAGAGGCTTATTATAGAGCAGCAACCTCGGAAGCTGATCAGCTAAATCTTGTACAACTGGTTGGTCATCGACCATTATCATATCTTTTACAGTAACACGCTGCCCAATGTTCGCTATTTTACCATTGACTTTGATTCGGCCAGCCTTGATCCAAGCCTCACTTGCTCGCCTTGAAGCCACGCCTGCTCTTGCTAGAACTTTTTGTATTTTTTCAGATGTCACTATGTCTACTGATCATGTTTATTAATAGGAGCTACGCCATCATCACCAATAGCAACTGGTGTAACCTCGATAGCTTGTTCATCTTCTAACTCTTGCTGCTGGATAAACTCATTAGCAACGTCACTTTCTGGCTCTGCAGTTGCTGACTCTTCGGGTTTATTGTCACTTACTGATTCAACATCATCATCTATTTGAGATGTCTGTAGCTCTTCACCGCCGCCTGATAGCGAAATCTCATATTGACCTTCATCTACCAAACTGCTCTCTAACTGCTCAGCAGCTTGCTCAAGATCTTTGATTTCGGATAGCGTGGGCATTTCTCTTAAATATTTAAGATTAAAGTAATCAAGAAATTGGTTCGTTGTTACAAAGAGAGCTGGATGCCCAGGAACCTCTTTATGGCCGGCAATTTTTATCCATTCACGCTCCATAAGTGTACGTATTATGTTCGTACTTACGGCTACGCCACGCACTTCTTCTATTTCAGCACGTGTGAGCGGTTGTTTATATGCAATCAAAGCTAATGTCTCTAGCAGCGCACGCGAATAGCGCGGAGCTTTCTCCTCCCATAGGCGGCCAACCCAAGGCGCCAACTCAGAGTTAACTTGAAAACGATAACCGCTAGCCACTTCTTTTAATTCAACACCACGCCCATGATAGTCCTCATAAAGCTCTGCAAGTATCTCCTTTAACTCATTGTTTTCAGGGATATCGTCCTTATCAAGCAACTGCTTAATTTGTGTTAACGATAGCGGCGCACCAACTGCAAACAGTGCACCTTCAATAATTTTTTTCAGTTGTTCTTTTTCCATTACAAAATCCTCAAGCTACTTTACGAACATGTAATGCCGCGTATGGTTCGTGTTGAACAATCTCAATAATCGATTGCCTTAATAATTCTAGGATAGCCGAAAATGTAACAACGACACCCATCTTTCCCTCGGCAACATCAAATAAAGCGATGAAGTCAGAGAATTTCTCTTCCTGAAGTACAACGAGAATTTGCGCCATTCTTTCACGAGTAGATAGCAGCTCACGTTCGACTGAATGATCCGCAAACATTTGGGCTCTTTCCATCACATCACGAAATGCATACCATAATTCTTTAAGTTCAACGGCTGGAGGCTGTACTTTTACTTCTAACTCAGGAGGTTCAGCCGAAACCAAATATGTATCGCGATGCAATCTAGTTAACTGATCAATATCCTCTGCAGCCTTTTTAAATCGCTCATATTCTTGCAATCGTCGTACCAGCTCAGCGCGCGGATCATCATCTTCTTCATCGCCTGCTGTCTGTCGCGGCAAAAGCATTCTAGATTTGATTTCAGCCAACATAGCTGCCATCACCAAGTATTCAGCAGCTAACTCAAGTTTTATAGTCTTCATGATCTCAACATAGGACATATATTGGCGCGTAATTTCAGCTACAGGAATATCAAGTATATCGAGATTTTGTTTTTTTATAAGATAGAGCAGAAGGTCCAACGGCCCTTCAAAAGCATCAAGGAAAACCTCAAGCGCATCAGGTGGGATATATAAATCTTTAGGAAGCTCAGTTATCGACTCACCCTTAACAACCGCATACTTCTCTTCAGCTACAGATTCATTTTGTGTAATTTCTTGCTCTTGCATAATCGCGTAAGAATACCTTATGTTGACCTATGAATTAAAGCTATTTAAATGGCTGGATAGAACCTTTTCCTACTCGTGCAACTTCTGGAACGCCATCGAGAATATCAACAACTGTCGTAGGCTCAAAACCACAAAACCCGCCATCGACAACTACATCAACCTTGTCTTCTAAACGTTCAAATATAACTTCTGGATCTGAGAGAGGTAAGTCATCCTCAGGTAAAATCAGTGTGACGCTCATGAGCGGTTCGCGCAGTTCTGCTAGCATCTCCATAGTTATCTTATTATCTGGAATTCGCAAACCAATTGTTTTGCGCTTTGGATGCTGCAAACGCTTTGGAACCTCACGTGTTGCCGGCAAAACGAAAGTGTAAGGCCCAGGAGTATTCGCTTTAAGAAGACGATAAGTGGGATTATCAACACTAGCGTATGTGGCAAGCTCAGAAAGATCGCTACACATCAACGTGAAATTATGCGACTTTGGCAGGTTTCGAATAGCTCGAATACGATCCAGCGCATGTTTGTTACCCAATTGACATCCGACAGCATAAGCCGAATCGGTTGGATAAACGATTACGCCACCATTCCGAATAATCTCGACCACTTGCCTAATAAGACGTAACTGCGGATCATCTGGATGAATATGAAAAAAATGCGTCAAAATGCTGCCCCTCTAATGTTCCCTTAAGACTAATATATGAAATTATATGTTATAATTTTGCTCAAACAAAATAGAAAGGATTTTTAATGAAGCTATTCTTTGATTTCCTCCCCATACTACTCTTCTTTATTGCCTTTAAGCTGTATGGAATATATGTTGCAACAGCTGTTGCAATGGCCGCCTCACTGTTGCAGGTTTCCATATTTTGGCTCAAGCATCATCGTGTTGAACCAACGCATATGATAACCCTTGCAATAATTATGGTTCTTGGAGGTGCCACCCTCTTATTTCACGACATCATGTTTATCAAGTGGAAACCAACAGCAATCTATTGGATTTTTGCCTCACTGTTTCTGATAACCCGATTTGTCGGCAACAAAACTCTCATACAACGCATGATGGATGGTAAAATATCTTTGCCCGAACATATGTGGCATAAACTAAATTTAAGTTGGGCGCTATTTTTCCTATCTATGGGCTTCATCAATCTTTATGTTGTCTACCACTACAACACAAATACCTGGGTTAATTTTAAGTTATTTGGAACACTTGGCTTAACTGTTGTTTTTGTGGTCTTACAATCTATGTATATGGCAAAGGGTATTAAGAAAATCTAAAACTAACATTTAAATAAGGTAACTATTCAGCCATTTCTCGG
>JAGLTR010000002.1 GCA_023135155.1 Gammaproteobacteria bacterium | reverse complement strand
TAATGATATGGCCGCGGGATGACGGGTCCGGAAAAACGAATTTCTAGAGGTGCCCTTAATATTGGGTTAAGAAGCCTCTGTTATACTATCGCGCAAAGTAGGAGAGGTCATGGGTTTGATTGAAAAGTCACAAAAGATTGCTGATGAAGTTTTGGTGCAGCTTACACCTATAGGGGGTGAGCTAATAACTGCTGTTACTTTGAGAGAGCTAGTAGACTCTTACACTGAAGCTTTTGCTCGATGCGGGTGTGCGTTGCCATATTTAGACGCCTATGTGTTATCTGCGTTTTTGGTTTTTGCTTTTACTATGGATAAAATAGGGAAGATAGATAATAGGTTTTTGCGCCAGGCAAATAATTTGTGGCTAACAACAGTTGAGTGGATTAGTTTTAAAATTTTCTTGATGCGTGCTTTGAGAACTGCTCGAAGTGGCTTGGCAGGTTTTCGTGGTGAAGAGGTGGATGTTTCTAACCTCGAGTATGTTTTTCAGGATTTATTTTGTTGGTGTCTTACCTTGATGAATAGGTCGCCAGTATTTGTGCAGCAGATGTTAGCTATTTTGCCATCTAGTGTGCATGAAAAGTGGCATGAATTTTGGCACCCGCAGCCGGATTTATTTTTAGTATGGAGGCAGGAAAAGAGGCGAGCGCATTTGCGGTGGTGTAAAGATCGTCTAGCAGTATGGAAGGTTGTTGTTCCAGATAAGAGGCCGGATTATGATGATGTTACTGATGGAGATTATCGCTCCATGGAGGGTTTGGATGCTCAAAATTCAGTTGAACTAGGTGTTGGTGTCTCATCTGAGGAGCATGAAAGAGATGGAGTATCAGATGTTTGTTCTACAAGGAGTTATTGGCTAAGAAAAGTATGTTCTAGAGTTGTAAGCCAGCTTACTTTTCGGTCGGCAGCCAACTTCGAAGCGGTTTTAAACTGGGGGGTGTTTATGCATGCGGTGCCAGCGATTGCCGAAGGTATTGCGATAGCTGCGCGGGATGATAAAGGTTATACCGGAACCGCGGCGATGGTGTGGCGCTCTTTACGTTATGGGTTTGCCATTGTTGGTATGGGTTTTGGAGCGTGTGAGAATTTTTCACAGAAGAATCGTGAGCGTTTATATTTTCTGATATTGTTTTTATATGTGGCTATCGTGTTGCCGTTTTTTCAAATTACCAAACGTGATGAAATAAAAGGGTGGCCGCAAGGCGCTATGTTGTTTAGTTTCATTTTTGTTTTATTGGTGGAATTGGCGATCCTAGCGATTAATTTTGGCAGAGTCATAGGGGGCGGATTGTCGAGGCTGAATCAAGCCGTGCCGGATGAGGTTGATATGTTGCGTCAGGCGGGTAGTTTTTTGTCTTCTGGTTTGCAGCGATTTTTTGGGCGAAACGAAGAGCCGGTAAGACAATCTGTTGTTGTTGAGATGGCTGAGAATTTGCTTTCTGAGGAAGATATGTTGTCGCCTTCGTCACTTGAGGTTGAGATAGACGGTGGTAGTGGGGTGGAATTTCTTTCGGATGATGGACTGCAATCTCCTTTAGAAGATGACATGCGTTATTCCGTTAGTGATGGTGGTTTAACTGAAGTGGTGCCTTCATCTACTGATACTGATACTGATGCTGATGATACTGAGTCATCACATTCTTCATTTATGTAATTTAGATTCAAGCCTAAAACAATTCCGCATCATTGGATGAATTATTGTTGCCACTATTACTATTTGAGTTATCGCTGTTTTGCGTGCTTTGAGTTGGCGCGTACTGCTTGCGGAACAGTTCGAAGATAGCGTTTTTCTGGCCGGGATAGGCCAGAAGTCCAGTTTTAGGGTCGATGCGGACTGTGGTGATGTCACTCGGGCGGCGCATGCTGTTGTTGGGTTTGCCTCTTAGGGCTCGACCCATAAAGTTGATCCAGATTGGGAGGGCGACTTGCGCTCCGTATTCTCGTATGGATTTTGGTTGATCGAAACCTACCCAGACGGTGGTGACTAAATCACCGTTGAAACCTGAGAACCAGGCATCGACTTGGTTATTGGTGGTGCCAGTTTTTCCCGCTAGATCACGACGTTTTAATTTTAAGGCAGCGCGACCTGTTCCTGAACGAATTACATCTTGCATAGCGTTGGTCATTAAATAGGCATTTTGCTCGGTAATTACGCGCTGGGCGTTAGGGTTATCTGAAGCTAGATAATTGTTGTTGTCTGGAGTTGTAATAGGGTGAGCTTGATAAATTGTTTTGCCATCCTCATCGAGAATCTTATTAATAAAAAATGGTTTAACTTGGTAGCCGCTGTTTGCAAACACTGCGTAACCGGTAGCTAAATTTAATGGACTTAGAGTTGCAGTGCCTAAGGCTAAGGATAAAGTGTCTGGTAATTTCTTAGGATCAAAGCCGAAGTTTTGTAAATAATTTATGGTGTATGGAATGCCTATGGTTTGGAGTAAACGAATAGAGACTAAATTGCGTGATTCAATTAAACCAACTTTTAAACGCGTTGGACCGTAGAATTTTTTCGTTACATTTTGTGGGCGCCAGAGAGTGTTGGCGCCGCTATCAGACATTACTACTGGCGCATCATTAATTATTGTGGCTAGAGTCAGGCCTTTGGCAAGTGCCGCCGAATAGACAAATGGCTTGAAGCTCGAACCTGGTTGGCGATCGGCTTGGATGGCATTATTAAATTTGTTTATCCGAAAAGAGAAGCCGCCATCGAGCGCAATAATAGCGCCATTTATAGGAGATATCGCAACAAGCGCACCGTTAATTTTAGGGGTTTGTCCTAATCGCCATTGCTTGTTAATTTGTTCAACGCGAATAACGTCGCCAACTTGAAAAATATCGCTCGGGTTTTGTGGTTTTGCGCCTGGCATATTATTGCTTTGGCGTTTACGTACCCAATTCATGTCTGCCCAATTTAGAGTTACTATGGCGCCACTGGCAAAAATAGCTTTTATCGCATCGGGATCAACTTCTGTTATTGCAGCAGCTACTAGGCCATTTAAATTTGGTAATTTATCTAAACGGTCGCGCCACTCTTGGAATTTATCGGGTAGGCTGCCTAAATTAGTTTCAGGGCCAATATAACCGTGACGTTTGCTATAAGCTAATAAGCCATCACGGAGAGTTTTATTTGCGGCTTTTTGCGTCTTTGATTTAATGGTTGTATAGACCTTGAAGCCCTCTTCGTACACTTTATTGCCAAATTTCTCGAATAAAATATTGCGTACCATTTCGGCGGCGTATGGGGCTTTTAGTTTTACTTTTTGTTCATGGTATTTTGAAGTTACAGGTGTTCTTCTAGCTTTTTTATAAGCTTCTTGATCGATATCGCCTTTTTGATACATGCGTCTTAAGACGTGATTGCGGCGTCTAATTGCGCCTTTAGGGTTTGCTAGTGGGTTGTCGCTCGATGGGGCTTGCGGTAGGCCGGCGATCATGGCGAGTTCAGGTAGGCTCAGGTCTTTTAATTGTTTTCCATAGTAGATTTGGGCGGCAGCAGCAACACCATAGGCGCGTTGGCCAAGATATATTTTATTTAAATATAATTCTAAAACTTTATTCTTACTGAGTTCGCGATCAATTTCTAATGCCAGCAGAATTTCGCGTAATTTACGCGTGTAGGTTTTTTTGCGCGTTAAAAAAAAGTTGCGCGCAACTTGCATGGTGATAGTGCTCGCACCTTGTAGTTTTTCACCGGTAGTAAGTAGAACGCGAGCGGCGCGAAGTAAGCCGATAAAATCGACGCCGGAGTGTTCATAGAAGCGTTGATCTTCAGTATCTAAAAGAGCGCGAATAAGTTGTGGTGGCACTTGGCTCAGTGCAATTGGCGTACGTTTTTTCTCGCCGAATTCACCGATTAATTTTTTATCGGCAGTATATATTTTCAGTGGTACTTGTAGGTGTGCGTCTTTTAATTCTTGAATATTGGGTAGAGTTATTATGGTGTAGAACAAAACAATGCCAACAAGAATAACGCCTGTTAATGCGATACCTAATATTCCTAGAAAAACGTGGCGTAGAAAGCTGGTTTTCTGTTTGGGTTTTTTGTTGTGGTTTTGTCTCATAAGCGTCGCGCGATTATACCGTATTTTTTACTGTATTGCTGCCTTCTTGCAAATGCTCTAACTTTGTTGCCAGGTGTTTGGTGGAGCTAGGTGATGTTGCAGTTTGATCATAGGTTTGTTGGTGTTGATGTTGTGGGCGATAGTGTTCGTGCACTGGCTGTGCGCAGGAGTGCCGCTGGTGTAATTGTTGAGGATTTTTTGTGTACTGATCAGGTTATGGATATGTGCGCTATTGCGGCGCAATTACAATCTTGGCGTGGGAAGCTGGTTGTTGGTTTGGTGCATACAGCAGTGGTGCGTAAGGCGTTAACGGTGGATATGAGCTTGCGACCCAAGGAGGTTATGCAGTATCTGCGGTTGAACCTTGAGCGCTTGGCGGGTGTTCGACCTGAGGCGGTGAATTTTGATTTTTGTCGTGGTCATAGCGATGGTGAGCAGCAGGAGCTGCAGTTGGTGGCGACAAAAGCTGAGCGGATTGTAGCAGTGCGAGAGGTTTGGCCAACGGTTGCTGTTGTTGATGTTGCTTCATTAGCTTTGGTGCGAGCAGTTGGCTTTTGTGGTTTTTCTAGCTCGCAGTTAGCATTAGTTGTTGAGATACAAGGCGGGGTAGTTAATTTGTGTTTATTGCTAGTTGGAAATTTATTGCATGCTGAGCAGGAGGTGTTGCCGATAGTAAATGCAAAGGAGATGGTGGTTTTGTTAGCGCGCAAATTACAGATGTTTGTTGCTGCAGGTTTTGGTGTGGTTGAGCATATTTTATTTTTTAAGGGTGATGGGGTGGATGAGATAATAGCAGCATGCAGCGCGCATGATTTACCAGCTGTTATTGGTGTTGATATAGCAGAAAAGGTATCTATAGCTCCTTCTCTTGATAATGATAAATTTAATGTATTTAAGCCGCGACTTGCAACGGCGTTAGGTTTGGCTTTGTGGGATGCGCATGATTAATTTATTGCCGTGGCGGCATGAGCGTAAAATAAAATTACGGCGTAGAGCTGTTTTTGTGGGGTGTTTGTTTTTGTTGGTTTTGAATATTGCTGTTGCGGGATATTATTTATTGTTAATGCGGCAGCTTGATGTGGTGCTGGCTAGAAAGACACAAATAACGGCAAAAATAGATGCTTTTGATAAACGTTATGAGAAGTATTTTGTGTTGGCTAGGCGCAATAAGATGCGGAAGAGATCATTTGTTTGGTTGCAGAATGTTAAGCGTCAGCAGTTGGTTCTGGTGCGTTTTGTGCATTTTTTATTGCAAGGGATCAAGCGGCAGATTATTCCTATCGGCATGATTAAAAAGGGGCAAGGGGTAACGGTATCCGTGGTGGCGCCATTGCAATTTGATTTACATGGTTATGTGAAGAGTTTACGTCAGCAAAACTACGTAAAAAAATTAGTTGTGCAGAAGTTGCCTGATCATGAGCGGTATCAGGCGTGCATTTTGGTGGTGAGTTTATGAAAATTATTGTCAATAAATTGATCTATGTGTCGCCTGTTTTGTTGTTAGGGCTACTGTTAGTTAATAGTTGTTTTGTTTATGGTGAGCATGTTGCTTTTAAAAATACTGTCAAGGGTGTTGCTGCTGCAGAAAATAGTTTGCAACAGAAGCAGCAGGAAGTTGCAATTTTACAGCGCGATGATTTACATATTAGTGATAATAAGGCTTCAGCACTGTTGTTTTCTGGGTTATCGCAATCTTTAGTTAGAGAGGAGATAAATAGCAGCGCTTTGGAGATAGAGAATATACAGGAGCAATTTGCTGCACCACAGAAAAATATGCGCCATCAGCAGTATCGACTATTTTTACTCGGTGGTTATAAAAATCTATATCGTCTGTTATATATGTTTTTACGTTGGCAGCGTTATGTAATGGTGAGTGATCTTAAGGTTGTGCCAAAACATCATGCCGGTTTGGCAATTGAGATGGTTTTAGATGGGTATCATTTTGGGAAAAGTTCATGAAAAATTTTATTGTTTTATTGGTTTTGTTTTCTGTTTCATTTGTTTGTGTTGCTAATAATAAAGAGGGCAGTACTAAAAGTGGTGTAGCACAGTTGCAGGAGTTGGAAAAAGTTCTTTCACCGGATGCGTTGAAATTTACTGATCCGTTTGCGGCGCAGATGTTAACGAAAAAAGCGTTTAAGTTGCATTTTGCCAGTGCAGTAACTTTGGGGAAGGAGTTGCGTAGCACCGCTGGTTTGTTATCAAAAGATGGGCGCGTGGTTGTTGATCAGCGTACGAATATTCTTTGGATTTTGGATCGACAGAAAAATGTACGGGCTATTGCAAACCTTGTGAAGAGTTTGGATGTGTCTGTGCCGCAGGTGATGATTAATGCGCGTCTTGTTAATGTTGATGCGGGGTTTTTGCGTGAATTAGGGGTGCAGTTTGGAACGGTTACTAAGGCTGAGGGTGTATTGGGTGGTGATAACCAGATGCAGGCGGGACAGTTTAATTTGGCCATTGCGCATTTGGGTAGTGGTGTGACACTCGATATGCGGTTATCGGCGTTGGAGAATAAAGGGGTAGCGAATATTATTTCGCAACCACGGTTAATAACTTTAGACAGACAAGCGGCGCATATCCAATCGGGTGATGAAATCCCTTATCAGGAGAAAACTGGTCAGGGGGATACGAGTGTGGCTTTTAAAAAAGCGGTTTTGGGTTTAAAGGTGACGCCGGCAATCGTGGCGCATAATAAATTACTGCTTAGCATTGTTGTTAATCAGGATAAGGTTAGTAATTTAACTATCGATGGGGTGCCGGCGATTAGTACGCGTGAGATAAAGACGCAGGTTTTGGTGCGTAACAGAAGTACGATTGTTTTAGGCGGAGTTTTTGAGCGTCAGAAAAGTAGGCGGGTGGTGCGTATTCCATTTCTAGGTTCATTGCCAATTTTAGGAGCGCTGTTTCGCCATAGTGAGGTTGATAATTCTAAGCGCGAGCTATTGATATTCATAACGCCGCAGATAATTAATATGCCGTAGCAACTGTATTGCTTATGAACCGTAGAGACGCCCAATCTGGGCGTCTCGATGCTATTAATGAACTTCGCTGCGTCGTGCCGCGCATTTTAATATTCTTCCGGGATTATCATTTTAGGACCGCTATAAATACATCCATGTACGCTACCGCGGTTGGTTCCCTAGCGTGAGTTGTTTGTTTTTGTTGCTTGTGTTGTAAATTTATTTATGGGACTTCAGTAGTGTCTTTATTTTGTTTTGTGGGTGAGTTTTTTGTGATTAATTTTCTATTCCCGTTGGCTGTAAAGATTTTCTTTTTGGTGGGGTATACCCTTGTCTGTTGCAGGCTCTGTGAGTATACTTTGCCGCAACATAAG
>JAGLTR010000019.1 GCA_023135155.1 Gammaproteobacteria bacterium | reverse complement strand
TATTATTGGAGATAATTATGAGCGGTAATCCTTTAAAAACTTTAGTGGGGAAGCTAGATGCAGTTTGTTATCGAGCTTTGGAGAGTGCTGCTAGTATTTGTGCGCGTTTTACGCATTATGATATTGAGATTGAACACTGGTTGTTGGCACTGTTGGAGAGTGAGCAAGCGGTATTAGTGAAAATGTTGCAGGCATCAAATTGTGATCTTGATAAAATAACGCACGATATTAATTTAAGCTTGGAGAAATTAAAGCGGGGCAATAATAATGCTCCGACTATTTCTGGTAGGGTTATTGATTTAATTAACGAAGCTTGGTTAATTGTCTCTTTGGATCTCGATGGCCGTGAAATTAATTCCGGAGTTTTGTTGTGCGCGTTACTACAGAATCATAACCTGAGTCAGGTAGCTCAGGCGATATCAAAAGAGTTTGGAAAGGTGGACGTCAATACTATTCGAGACCTTTTAAATAAGGTCGAAGCGGAGGTTCCAGTTGCACCTAGTCATGATGATCAAAATACTGTGACGAATAAAATAACGAAAACGCCATCACTTGACCAGTTTACGATTAACTTAAATGAACAGGCTGAGGCTGGTAAGATTGATCCGGCAATTGGGCGTGAACATGAGATTACCCAGATTGTTGATATATTGGCGCGGCGTAAACAGAACAATGCCATTCTAACGGGTGAGCCTGGTGTTGGTAAGACCGCTATTGTTGAAGGTTTGGCTTTGCGTATTGTTGCAGGTGATGTGCCTGACAATTTAAAAAATGTTGTCATTCGCACATTAGATTTAGGTTTGTTGCAAGCTGGTGCGGGCGTGAAAGGCGAGTTTGAAAATCGTTTGAAGGGTTTAATTAACGAGATTAAAAAACTTGCGCAGCCTATTATTCTGTTTATTGATGAGGCGCATACGATGATTGGTGCCGGTGCGCAATCAGGCCAAGGTGATGCGGCGAATTTATTAAAGCCTGCTTTGGCGCGCGGTGAGTTGCGTTGTATTGCGGCAACTACCTGGGCGGAATATAAGCAGTATTTCGAGAAGGATGCAGCATTAACACGACGTTTTCAAGTGGTGAAAGTTGAGGAGCCAGATACGGCAACAGCGTTGCAGATGTTACGTGGGATTGCAGGTGGTTTTGAGACGCATCATCAAGTGAAGATTTTAGAGAGCGCTATTAATGCGGCAACTCTGCTTTCTGAGCGTTATATTACGGGGCGCTATCTGCCTGATAAATCTATTAGTGTTCTAGATACAGCTTGCGCGCGAGTTGCAGGTAAACAGACTTCACAGCCAGCGGAGTTGGAGTGTCTGCGGAAAACATATGCGCAATTGGAGCTCGAATTAAATAAATTATCTAGTGAAAAATTGCGAGGTATTGAGCATGGCGATAAAACTAAACTGATTAATAAGCAGTTGCGTGAGATAAAAAAAGATATGGAGCTTGTGGAGAAGCGTTGGCAGGATGAGCGCAAAATTAGTGAGAAAATTATAGCCAAATCAGCTGAGCTTGATCGGTTGGTTGCAGAGAATAAATCTAAAGCAGCTTTGGCTAAAATTCAAACTGAATTAAAAAAACTAAATGCGCAATTGTTGACGCTACAGGGGGAGGCGCCATTAGTGCAGCCTTATGTTGATAGTGAAGCTGTTGCTAGCGTTATTGCTGATTGGACTGGTATTCCTGTGGGGCGTATGTTGAAAGATGAAGTGGCGCAAATGGTTGATCTGGAGGCGCATTTGAATAAGCGTATTGTTGGGCAAGATGATGCTTTAGGTGTTATCGCTTCTAATTTGCGTACCGCGGGAGCGAAACTTGCGGATCCCAATAAACCTATCGGTGTGTTTTTATTCGTTGGTCCAAGTGGTGTTGGTAAAACAGAAACAGCATTGGCATTAGCAGAGTTTTTATATAACAGTGAAGACAAAATGACAGTAATTAATATGTCGGAATTTAAGGAGGAGCATAAAATATCGATGTTATCAGGTTCGCCGCCTGGATATGTTGGTTATGGCGAAGGCGGTGTGTTAACTGAAGCTGTGCGTAGAAATCCTTATAGCATTGTATTGTTGGATGAGATGGAAAAAGCGCATCAAGGCGTGCAAGAGGTTTTTTATCAGGTATTTGATAAAGGAATGCTGAAGGATGGTCAGGGGCGTGATATTAATTTTAAAAACTCACTGGTGGTAATGACATCAAATGTTTGTAGTGAGGTAATTGAGTATCTCTACTCTGACGAGAAAGAGTTGCCGACTTATGAGCAATTAGTTGAGGCATTAAATGGTGAGTTAGAGAAAACATTTAAGCCGGCATTTTTAGGGCGCGTTACCATTATTCCGTATCTGCCGTTACTTGATAATGTGTTGCGTGATATTGTAGTTCTAAAGCTAGGGTGTGTCGCCAAGCAAATGCAGGCGCAACACAATATTGCGCTTAGCTATAGCAATAAAGTGCTAGCGTTCATTACCAAGCAGTGTACAAATCAGAGTATCGGTGCGCGACAGATTGATAATATTCTGCGCCGTGTTTTATTGCCGCAACTATCTGAAATTGTTTTGATGGGCATTGTTGATGATAAGGTAATTAAAGGTATCGGGATCACAATTACGAAGAACGCATTTAGCTGTAAGCCAAAATATGCAGTTAAGCGAGGAGGAAAGAATGGCTGAGGAACAGGTCTTAAAGAAATATAATCATGAGAATATGCTGCATTTTATTCCTGAGTTGGAGTTAGATTCCAAACTACAGGAAGAGTTAGGTAAGTACACAACTGATATGCAGATAATTAATTTTTTAGTGCGCGCTGAACAGTACGAGCCAGCGTTAAAATTTTTAGCGATGGGTCTGCCAAAGCGCGAAGCGATTTGGTGGGCTTATATTTGTACGGAAGAGTTAGAGGGCGAAAAGGATTGTTTGAAAACAAAGAATGCCCTGCGCATAATTCAAGAGTGGGTAAAACAACCCGATGATAATTTGCGTCGCCAAGCGGGTGATTTGGGTGAGGCGCTAGAGTTCTATACGCCAACCAGTTGGACCGCAACGGCAGTTTTCTGGAGTGGGGGTAGTATTGCACCTAAAGGCAAACCAGAGGCGGATCCGACGCCATATATGTGCGCCCAATCAGTAGCCAATGCAATTACGCTTGCAGCAGAACAGTCAGATGACACGCCCGCAAAAATGCAGCTCTTTTTAAAGCGTGGTTTGCATATAGCTATGGGTGGGAATGGGCGGATATGAGGATAATAAAGTTTATTTGATATGGTAAGGAATGGTGTTGAATGGCCGTGCATTGTAACGTATAGTAAGGAATGCTTAAAACAGTAAGGAGAGATCATGTCTACCGTAACGTTAACAAGTAAGGGGCAAACGACTATTCCTGCAGATATTCGCGCATATTTACATTTAAAACCGGGTGATCGTCTCGAGTTTATTATTGAGAAAGATGATGGAAGGGTTTTGTTGATGCCGGCAAATGTTGATATTGCAAAGTTAAAAGGAATTCTTCCAAAGCCAAAAAAAGCTCTAACATTGGAACAAATGGATAAGGTTATACGTAAACGAGGGGCCAAACGATGTATGGAGTAGATACAAATATTCTAGTTCGATTTTTCACGCAAGATGATCTAAAGCAGGCAAGGATGGCTGATAAATTTATTTTGCAGCATTGTGCAAATGAGGGCGCAGCATTTATTAATTGTATTGTTCTATGCGAGCTGGTTTGGGTTTTAGAATCTGGTTATAAGTACAAGCGTGAGCAGATTGCGCAAACATTGGAGCAGTTGTTACGCGTTAAGCAATTCCATATCGAAAATATTTCGGCAGTACAGCACGCTGTTATGCGGTACAAAAATGTGGGCACTGATTTTGCTGATGCTTTAATTGCTGAAATAAATAGTGAATATTCTTGTGAGTATACAGTGAGTTTTGATAAAAAAAGCATTAGAGATAAGTTGTTTATTGCGGTAGAGGATTTGTTATAGCGGGTAACGTAACGGGGTCATATGTGACCTTGTTACCTGGTGTGCTTGACAGTCGCATTGTTTTTGCTATGATTATGTACATGTACAATATTCTGACAGAGGTGTCTTATGCAGGTAATATCATATACAGCCGCAAGGTCTACTTTAGCTAAAACCATGACTGATGTTTGCAATAATCATGAGCCAATCGTGATTACGCGTTCAAACTCCGAGTCTGCTGTGCTTATATCACTCGAGGATTTTGAGGCAATGGAAGAGACTAATTATTTGTTGAAAAGCTCAAAGAATGCTGCGCGACTCGCTGAATCTATCGCGGAGGTAGAGGTAATGATTACGAAGCAGCAGCAAATTAAGAAGAAATAAATGCAAGTAATTTACACAACCAGAGCTCAGGAGGATCGATACTTTTGGGAAAAGCACGATAGAAAAATTTTGCATCGCATTGATCAGTTAATTGCAGATATTGAGAGGGATCCTGCTTCTGGTTTGGGTAGACCTGAACAGTTGATGTTTGAAAAAGCTGGATATTGGTCAAGGCGAATTAATCGTGAACATCGATTGGTTTATAAGGTTCTTGCTGCGCAAATTTATGTTATACAGTGTAGGTATCATTATTAAAATATATTTTTGTGTTAATGATTGTGTGTGTGGAGTTGGCTAGGTGTTAATTTTTAATAGCACAGGTTTCTTTGATGAAGAAAGAAATAATTATGCCTATAGCTATGACGATTGGTATTACCCAGATGGCAAAGCGAAAGTCAGCGCTGCTGTAAAATGGAATTCCATGTTTTATTTTGCCGCTCCAGTTTTGTTGAAGTAGCCAGCCAAATAGTGGCTGTGAAATTGCGCACATTGCAATTAAGAGCGTGTTTACTAGCCCCATAGCTGCACCTGAAACGGCAGGGGTGTGGCCTTCTTTTGCTGAGGCATAATTCATTACAATACTGCCGCTGGCGAACCCGACGCAAAACAGTAAAATTCCGGCAAATATCGCGCTGTTACCTGGATATATCAGCAGTATTAAGATGGAAATTAAACCAAAGAATCCACCAGCAATCATCGGCATTTTGCGTTTACCAATATAATCAGAAAACCACCCGAAAAAGAAGCTGCCTGGAATAGCGCCGAGGAAAAGCATAGAGCTATCTGTAGCGGCAATTGATGGACTCAGATGATAAACCCTTTCCATATATGACATGCCCCAGAGTGCGCCAAAGGTTGCTAAGGGAAAATTCATAGCGCCAGCGAATAGACCGTTGAACCAGGTTTGGGGCTCTTTTATTACTTGCATTAAGAGCGGTATGGAGATGCTGCTTTTATTGACGCGGGCTTTTTTTAGTTTAGGTGGAAAGTCTTTAATAATGAATATGATTAATAGCCCGATAATAATACCAATTACCGAAATAACCTCTACTGCACCGCGCCAGCCAAAACGGGATACTAGTTGTGCGACTGGTTCTTCGCCGATAAAGGCGCCTAACATTCCAAACGCATTGGTGAGGCCGACTAAAAGTGCAAAGCGATTGGATGGGAACCAGTTTGCTACGAGACGCAATGTGCAGACAAAAGCAAAGCCTGAGCCACATCCGATAAGAAGTCGACTAAGCTCAGCAACCCAAACATGATGTGCGTTGGCAAATAGGAGACTGCCGCCTACACAAAGGATGGCGGCGATAGTCATTGGACGTGAAGGTCCATATTTATCGGCAAGCGCACCTGCGGGTAGTTGAAATAGAGCGTAAGCATAGAAATAAAATGCTGCGATATTGCCTAACTCTGCCGCGTCTACTCCAAAGTCACGCATCAAGTTTGGCACCATGACACTAGGGTATACGCGCTGTATATACTCGTAAATATAATAAAGTGTGGCGATGCCCCATACTATCCAAGAGCGTAGAACAATCTTTTTTATTGCTGGGGGTTGGCAAATCCGTGCTATTAATTTCCTCATGTTGGCTATTATACAGTGGGATTATTAGAAAGCACTACGCGATTTATTTTAGCGCAGAATTCTTAAGAGGAGGTATAGGTAGTGGGCAAGGCTCTGTAGTAATCATCAGTCACAAACTTGACCTCCACATATGATGTGCTATATTTGCTCTATTATGAAGACGCTATAACTCACATTTTTGGTATTTTGGTTGTTGCAACCAGTTTTGTTAATTTTATAAATTGGTGAGGTATAGTATGAATGCTCTCTTTTCATTTTCCAATATTGTCCGCGAAGTTAAAAGTTCATTAAGGTTAGCGTTGCCTTTGATCGCATCCGAGATGATTTATGCATTAAATGGGTTCTTCGCAACCGTTATGATAGCGCATCAGGGTAAGGCGCAGCTGGGAGCCAATGCTCTTGGTTGGGGTGTTTATATTACGGTCATTCTGTTTTTTATCGGCGTTCTCTCGGCTGTTAGCATCATGGTTTCTCATAGCTATGGAGCTGAAGATAATAATGGGATTGCTCAGAATTTCAAGCAGGGCATAATCTTGGCAGTTGTTTTCGCTCTACCAATGATGATAATTATGTGGTTTTCATCGTCTCTTCTCGGGATAGTTGGTCAAAGTCCAGTTGTTATTTATTACGCAAAACCATTTTTTCATTCTTTGATTTGGGGGATGTTGCCACTGAATCTACTAATTGTAATGGAGCAATTCTTGGTCGGAATCTCACGGCCAAAATTGGTTATGTGGGCAAGTATTATTCAGGTTCCGATTCAAATATTCTTCTATTATGTCTTTTTGTTTGGAAGATTTGGATTTCCAAAACTGGGGCTTACAGGAATTGGTTATGGTCTTTTGATCTCATATTCTATTGGCGCTGTATTTTTTGCCTGTTATCTCAGTCTTAATAAGGATTTGAAAATATACAACCTGTTTAATAAGTGGTGGAAAATAAATAGAAGATTCTTGTTTGAGATGTTTCGGGTTGGTGCTCCTTTAGGATTTATTTATTGTGTTGAAGTTGCATTGTTTGCTGTTGTAGCTTTTATGATGGGGCGGCTAGGAACTGTAACTTTAGCCGCATATCAAATCGGGTATCAATATTGGATGATTGGTTTAACATTGCTTTTTGCGCTTACCCAAGCGACTACCGTTAGAGTTGGGCATGAGGTAGGGCGAGGCAATAGAGATGCATTGACGTTGTCTGCATTTGTAAATATCGGCATTGGGGTAGTTTTTATGCTAATGTTTTGTGTTGCCTATATTGGATTTCCACTGCATCTAATAGCATTAGATTTAAATATTAACCTGACTAGCAATCAACCTCTTATTCAAAAAGCGGTATTATATCTATCAATAATCTCAGTTTTATTGTTATGCGACAGTGTTCGTTTGATTACTTTTGGAGCACTGCGAGGCATTAAAGATACACGATTTCCTGTGATTGCTAGTGTGATCGGTTTTTGGTGCATTGCCTTTCCATTTTCCTATATTGCCGCGTTTAAATTAGGTTTTGGTGGCGAGGGAATCTGGTGGAGTATTATGTTTGGATTATTAGCTGCCGCAATTATTCTGGTAGTAAGATTTATTAGGAAGATTAAGCTGGTTGATTTGACTGCTATGGTAACGAAATAGCCGCCAGGCCGCCAGCCGCCGCCAGGGTCAAGTCTGGAGCATATCATTACCCACAAGTCCCAT
>JAGLTR010000018.1 GCA_023135155.1 Gammaproteobacteria bacterium | reverse complement strand
CTATCATAGGATAATAGTGCCACTTGGCAACTGGTTCAGAGGTCTCACCAGCACAACGTATTACGTCAGCGCAGACGATGGCGATAATGGAGAAGACTTCGATCACAGCGACCACCCATTTGTCGATGAAGACAATTTCAGCACTGACTCAGCTGAAACCAACAGCAGCGGGGAATCCAAAACAGCATCCTCATACCAAATAGCCCTAAGACATCTAAATCGCTCGATAGGTGCCGCAAGAGAATGTGTTGACGCAATAAGTCGCGCAAACGAACCACTACCACAAGAATACGACCGAGGTGCACTCAACCAAGCCCTCCAAAAACAAAAAACCGTTAGAGATAAGCTAAGAGCAATAAGAAATGAAGTCGTTGAAACCGACGCTCAAACACATAATAACCAAACTATGTTCCAACAATAAACGAGTGTATAATTGCAAAAAAGAGCTGACAGAATTATGAAATATCCACACAACCAAAAGCCAATACCAGCGTTAAGTACCCAAGCTCCTCGCTCACCGCAATGGTTACAAGAAATTGATACGTATATCGCCGCCATGTGTGACTATGCAGATAACGTTAGTGAATCTCAAGATCATCCAAAGATTAAACTTTCGTATGCTGGGGCACTAGTTTATATACATGCCTTCGCAAGCACGATTGAAATTTTATCCCAACATTATGATGAACTGCCAACGGTCTATTTTGATTTGTTCGATACGGCGAGAAATATTGTAGATAAAACCGACCCTAAAAATCGCGATAACAAAACAGATAAAGCATGGTGCACAAAAGAAACTATGTTGATATTCCAAATTAAAGCTGACAAACAACTACAATATAGCGAAAAAGATAGAGAGATAGCATTAGAATATTATGAAAAAATAAAACAAACTTCAAAGTCTGCATCAACAAAAAGCCATGAAGAATATTTGCCTCATTTATGCAACCAGCTGGCAAAACGAGCTCGAATTGACTCAGTAAAAAACGCATTTTATAATTTAGCACGCGCCTATAAAACGAAAACTCAAAGCAATAACATAGTAGTCACTACTACACCAGACAAAAAACACCCATACAATTTACGCAAAAGAAAGACTGGAAGCAGCTCCTCACCAGAATTCTTTAAAGAAAGCAAAGACCCAAACAATAAAGCACCTACGGCCACCCAAAAACAAACAAGTTCTGGATGTGGGCTTCTATAACCGACTTCATAATTAGCTTATACAACTCAGAAAATAACACTTAGCAACTATTACTCTTTAAAAAACCGCTTCAAATTAGCAAACCAGCTACCAGATTTTGGCGTATGATCGCGGCCATCTTTTTCTAATGAAGCTGAAAACTGTTTTAATATATCTTGCTGCTCTTTATTTAATTTAACAGGCGTCTCTAAAACAACGCGACATAACAGATCACCAACGGCGCCACTTCTAACCGACTTCACACCTTTACCACGCAGACGTAATAAACGCGCCGATTGTGTTTCCGGTGGAATTTTTAATTTTACACGACCATCTAAGGTCGGCACTTCTAATTCACCGCCTAAGGCTGCCATAGTAAAACTAACTGGCACCTCACAAATCAAATCATTACCTTGGCGTTCAAAAATAGCATGTGGCTTCACACGAATCTGCACATACAGATCACCAGCGGGTCCGCCATGCGCTCCAGCCTCGCCTTCACCTGCTAAACGAATGCGATCGCCATTATCAACACCTGCCGGTATTTTTACCGATAGAGTTTTTTGTTCTTGATAGCGTCCTTGGCCATGACATTTAGGACAAGGGTTTTCTATAACCTGACCGGTGCCATGACAAACAGGACAGGTCTGCTGCACCGACAAAAAACCTTGGCGCATAAACACTTGGCCCGCACCATTACAATGTTTACAGGTAGTCGGCTTCGAGCCTTTCTTCGCACCACTACCACCACACTCGCTGCAAGAGGTCCAAGTCGGCACCTGGATTTTCACGGTCTTACCGTGCACTGCATCCTCTAAATCAAGCGTTAGGTTATAGCCTAAATCAGCACCACGCTCAGGTCCATTGCGACGCGCACCTCCACGACCACCACCAAAAATATCCCCGAAAATATCGCCAAAAATATCACCAAAACCGTCAAAACCAGCGCCAGCACCACCACCACCAAAACCACCAGGACCTCCGCCCATGCCTGGACCACCTACACCTGCGTGACCAAATTGATCGTAAGCTGCGCGTTTTTGACTATCGGATAAAACTTCATAGGCCTCTTTGGCCTCTTTGAATTTGCCTTCTGCGCTCTTATCATCAGGATTACGATCGGGGTGGAATTTCATCGCCATGCGTCTATAAGCTTTTTTAATTTCCGCTTCGCTGGCGCCTTTCGCTACTCCGAGGGCCTCATAATAATCGCGTTTTTCTGCCATTTTATTCTCGTTTGGTTTGTTTCTTTAAAACAGTGTCCCGGAGTAGTTCCGGGACACTTATTTTTTCAAAAAGACTTTGGTAGTGCGCCTATCAGGAGACGCATGCAATGCGTCTCTACGCTGGATTTTATTTACTTTTTGTCTTCTTTTTTGTCTTCTTTTACTTCTTCGTATTCGGCGTCGACTACGTCTTCGCCTTTTTTCTCTTCTTTAGGTTGCTCTTCGCCAGTAGCTCCAGCAGCGCCTTCGGCACCACCTTCTTGCTCAGCTTTTTTCGCATAAACACGTTCAGCTAATTTACCGGAAACTTCTGAAAGCTCTTTGGTTTTAGCTTCGATGTCATCTTTATCTTCACCCTTCATCGCCTCTTTTAAAGCAGCAGATGCAGCTTCAATTTTTTCTTTTTCATCAGCCTGCACCTCCTCGCCAAGATCTTTTAAAGATTTCTCAGTTGCATGAATTAAACTATCGGCCTGATTACGAGCATCAACTAAATCGCGTAGTTTTTTATCCTGCTCTTTATGCTCTTCAGCATCTTTAACCATGCGATCTACTTCTTCATCAGACAGACCAGTTGAAGCTTTAATTATAATTGATTGCTCTTTGCCGGTTGCTTTATCTTTTGCAGATACATGCATAATACCGTTAGCATCAATATCAAAAGTAACTTCCACTTGCGGAACACCGCGTGGTGCTGGCGGAATATCAGCTAAATCAAAACGACCTAGTGATTTATTGCCAGAAGCCATTTCACGTTCACCCTGCAATACATGCACAGTAACCGCCATCTGATTATCATCAGCAGTTGAAAATACCTGGGAAGCCTTGGTAGGAATAGTGGTGTTTTTATCAATTAATTTAGTCATTACCCCACCTAATGTCTCAATACCTAGAGATAGTGGCGTAACATCTAATAATAAAACATCCTTAACTTCACCAGATAAAACCGCACCTTGAATCGCAGCACCAATCGCTACTGCTTCATCAGGATTAACATCGCGCTTCGCTTCTTTACCAAAAACTTCTTTTACTTTCTCTTGCACCATCGGCATACGCGTCTGACCACCGACTAAAATAATCTCATCGATATCAGCCATTTTTAAACCAGCGTCTTTAACCGCAGTTTCACAAGGCTTAACAGTACGTGCTATTAAATCTTCAACCAACGCCTCTAATTTAGCGCGAGTTACTTTAATATTTAAATGCTTAGGACCACTGGCATCAGCAGTAATATAAGGCAAATTAACATCAGTTTGTGGTGTTGATGAAAGTTCGCATTTAGCCTTTTCCGCAGCCTCTTTTAAACGCTGTAAAGCTAATGGATCATTTTTAAGATCGATACCTGAGTCTTTCTTAAATTCATCAACCAAATAATCCATCAAACGTAAATCGAAATCCTCACCACCCAAGAAAGTATCACCATTTGTAGCTAATACTTCGAATTGATGTTCACCTTCAACATCCGCAATTTCAATAATTGAGATATCAAAAGTACCACCACCTAAATCGAAAACCGCGATTTTACGATCGCCTTTTTTCTTATCTAAACCATAAGCTAAAGCGGCGGCAGTTGGCTCATTGATTATCCGCTTTACTTCAAGGCCCGCAATTCGACCAGCATCCTTTGTCGCTTGTCGTTGCGAGTCATTGAAGTAAGCGGGCACGGTAATCACAGCTTCTGTAACATCTTCGCCTAAATAATCTTCGGCAGTCTTTTTCATCTTACGCAAAATTTCAGCAGAAATTTGCTGCGGTGCATATTTTTTATCTTTTGCTTCAACCCAAGCATCGCCATTATCAGCGCCGATAATTTTGTAAGGCACCATTTTAATATCACGCTTGACAACATCATCTTTAAACTTGCGCCCAATCAAACGCTTAATCGCAAATAACGTATTGTGAGGGTTAGTAACCGCTTGGCGTTTCGCTGTTTGACCAACTAAAACACTATCATCAGCATAAGCAACGATTGATGGAGTCGTACGCGTGCCCTCACTATTCTCGATAACACGCACATTCTTACCTTCCATCACCGCTACACAAGAGTTCGTCGTACCTAAATCGATACCTATAATTTTATTAGCCATCTTAATCTCCACTCATTTGAATTCAGTTCACAACCTATCTGGGGACAGGGATTTGTTTTTCAAGGCTTAACCAGCTTATTTTGCCACTATCACCAACGCTGGCCGCAACAAACGACCGTTTAGGGTGTAGCCTTTTTGCAATACATTCAGCACCGTATTGAGCTTCACATTGGAATCTTCCTGCATACTCATCGCCTCATGTAGATCAGGATTAAACTCTTTACCCAAAGGATCAATCTGCTCAACATTATGTTTCTGCAGTACTTTTAGAAACATCTCAAGCGTAAAACCAAGACCCTCTCGCATTTTATCTAACACCTCATTACTCGCATCGCAGCTCTCATAACCGCGCTCCAGGCTATCAACCACGGGCAACAACTCCGGAAGAAACTTATCTAAACCATATCTATGCGCATTCGTAACATCACGCTCAGCCCGACGACGCACATTCTCCATCTCCGCTTTCGCGCTCATCACCTGATTCCAATGTTCCGTCACTTTTTGCTCAGCAGTAGTTAACTTCTCTTCAAGCTCCTTATACTCAGGATGCTCCAAAACACTGAACTTCTCATGCCCGGCAAGCTTTGCTTGCGCCTTTTTGTCAACCTTCTTATCAACCTTCTTATCAGCCTGTTTCGGCTCTTTTTTCGCCTTCTTTGTCGACTCCTCTTTATCAGCATCAGCTATAACTTGCTGCCAATCTTTCTTCTTTTGCTCAGACATAACGCTCTCCAAAAAAACCTGTTATTTACGGGACATCACAATAATGGGGACAATAATAACGAATTCAATAGCTACGCTCAATTAGCGAGACTTCTAAGAAACCCGCAAAGCCGCACTCAACAGCTTCGCAGTAACATCAACAGCTGAAACCACACGCTCATAGCTCATGCGTTTTGGACCCACAACACCCAAAACACCAACAATCTGACCCGCGACTTCATAAGGCTTGGTGACAAGACTACACTCATCAAAAGCATCATAACCAGACTCTTCACCGATATATATTTGCACGCCATCAGCATCTAAACATTTATCCAAGATATGCAAAATATCGCGCTTTTTCGCAAAAGCGGAAAATATTGAACGTAGTTTCTCAACACCAGCATCATCAACCATATCTAATAAATTAGTTTGACCTGCAACCACATAATCATCGTCTCTCTCAAATGCTTTATCAGCGATATCTAAAACTGATTTTGTAATAAGTTCCATATCACCACGATCAGCATGCATAGAGTTAATTACAGAGGCGCGAATAGCCACTAGATCGTGACCAGCATATTTCGCTGTTAAATAATTACCAACTTCCTGTAACCTATTTTTCGTATAACTATTTTCGCAATAAATAATTCTATTTTGTACTTCATGATTATTTACAACCAAAATCACTAAAATACGGTTTTCAGTTAATGGCAAGAATTCAATATGGCGCAACAGCGTACGCTTATGACGCGGCAAAGTAACGATACCAGCAAGTTGCGTTAAACCAGATAGCAGTGAAGAAGCTGAAGCAATCAAAGTCTTAGGATCATCATCTTGCACCAAACGCTCTTTTAGCGAGGCAACCTCAATATCGGCAAATGGCTGCACAGTCATCAAACTATCCACAAACAAGCGATAACCACACAAAGTTGGAATACGGCCCGACGAAGTGTGTGGTGAACGCAACAGCCCGGCATCTTCCAGCTCAGCCAACACATTACGAATCGTAGCAGAGCTCATACTAATAGCAGACGACGACGCCAAGGTCTTTGAACCAACGGGCTGTCCGTCACTAATATAACGCTCCACCACCATCTTCAGTAGACGCAGTGCCCGCTCGTTAATTTTCTTTTCTGCTTCTTTCATATGCGAGCTATTCTATTACAAACTAACCCTCCCAGCAAAAAGTAGCACATCGAGCAATGGGGCGTATTGACAACACACACGACAACTTGCAACATGCGCATATAAGGCAAACACGTAAAGGAGCATCACATGCCAGCAGCATTCAAAAGTATCGCATTAATCGGTCGCGCACAAACTGAAGGTGTCACCACCACCTTAAATGCGTTAATCGGTTTTCTAAAAGAACGTAACATTAATATTGTTCTAGAAGAAGAAACTGCACAATTAATTAAACGCGATGATCTACCAGCAGTTAATCGTGATAAATTAGGCGGCAATTGCGATTTAATTATAGTTGTTGGCGGTGACGGCAGTTTATTAAATGCTGCGCACGCTGCCGCTGACCAAAATCTTCCTGTGGTCGGAATTAACCGTGGTAGCTTAGGTTTCTTAACTGACATCTGTCCTGACGATATCGAAGACATCGATAAAATATTAGCTGGCGATTATACCGAAGAACAACGCTTTTTATTAAAAGCTAGAATCTCCAATGGCAGCAACCAGGTTGTAGAAAAAATCGCTTTAAATGATGTGGTACTACTTCCAAGCGAAATTAATCGCATGATTGAGTTCTCGGTATTTATTGATAATCAATTTGTCTGTACGCATCGTGCTGACGGCATGATTGTCGCAACCCCAACTGGCTCGACAGCCCACGCCCTTTCAGGTGGCGGCCCAATTCTGCATCCGCGCCTCGACGCACTTATGTTGCTCCCCATGTTTCCACACACACTAAGCAGCCGCCCAATTGTTGTTACCTGTGATAGTCATATTGAGCTCGTTATGGCCGAACACTGTAAAGCTGCGCCAAACATTAGCTGCGATGGTAAAAAATTAATTCCTATTCCAGACTGCGGTAAAGTTAGTATAAAGAAACACACTAATAGCCTACGCTTAATCCATTTAAAAGATTACAACTACTACGAAACACTACGCGGAAAGTTGCACTGGGAACTTAAATGATAACTCATTTAAGTATTAAAAATTTCACCATTATTGATACTCTGGATATCGACTTTAATAAAGGCATGACTGTTTTAACGGGCGAAACAGGCGCCGGTAAATCGATTACTATAGATACTTTAGAATTAGCACTAGGTGCGCGCGCTGACAGTAAAATCGTGCGCCCAAATACAAAACGATGCGACATTACTGCGACATTTAATTTAGCCAGTATCCCACAAGCACAAACCTGGCTCAATCAACATGACCTCGACAGCGATAATGAATGCATAATACGTCGTACCATCAGCAATGATGGCCGGTCGCGCAGCACAATCAACGGCGTCCCTTGCCCACTACAACTAACACGCGAGCTAGGCGAACTCCTAGTTAACATCCACGGCCAACACGAACACCAGAAGCTCTTAAAGCGCGACAGTCAACGTGAACTCTTGGATAATTTTGCTGCACACAATAAGTTATGCGTCGAGGTGAAAACCATCTTCAGCAAGTGGCAATCTGCAAATAACGAATTAGTACAATTAACAAAACTCGCAACAGACAATGATATTGATTTATTAAAATATCAAATCAGCGAACTCGAAGAGTTAAATCTTGCTACCGATGAAATAGACAAGCTATACAATGAACATAAACAACTGTCTAATTCTGAGCAACTACTAGCCAATTGCAATCGCGCATTAGAATTAATTACCAGCGGCTCCTTAAACTCTGCTCAAAATGAATTAATGCAGTTTAAAGATATAAATCAGCAAATACTCTCTGCACATGAACTAATTAATAACGCTATTATTCAAGCAGAAGAAGCAGAACATGAACTACGTGATTACTTAAATAACGCCGACTTAAACCCCGAACGTTTATTAACAGTTGAAACAAGACTAAACAAAGTAAATGACATTGCCCGCAAGCACCGCATAAAAGAAGAGGAAATCTTCACTCTACAAAATAATTTAACCGAAAAACTGCAACAAATAACTGGCGCCACCGAACGCGAAGAAACATTACAAATACAAATTGCAGCCTTAGCTGAAAACTATAAAAATGCTGCCCAAAAATTAACTACGAGCCGCAAGAAATCAGCTAGCAAACTTGCCAAAGAGATTAGCGTCCAGATGCAGCATCTAAATATGAGCGGCAAATTCGAGGCTCAAATCACCCCAACTAAAAACGCCACATTCTCTGCAGGCGGCCTAGAGCATATTGAGTTTTTAGTCTCCACGAATCCTGGCATGCCACCACAACCACTAACTAAAGTCGCTTCTGGCGGCGAACTCTCACGCATTAGTCTCGCCATCCAAGTAATAACCGCGCAAAAAGACACCGCCCCAACCCTAATCTTTGATGAAGTTGATGTCGGTATTGGCGGCAAGACCGCAGATGTCGTCGGCCAACTCCTACATAAACTAGGAGCCACAGCCCAAATCTTCTGTGTCACCCACCTACCCCAGGTTGCAGCCCAAGGTGATCACCACCTACAGGTAACAAAATCCAGCGCGAACAACGCAACAGCTACACGGATAAACCAACTTGACAAAAAAGAACGCATAGAAGAGGTAGCCCGCATGCTAGGCGGCGTCCAAATAACCGCAAAAACTCGCGCCCATGCCCAAGAACTCCTAGAAAACAATCGCTAAAACCGCTACTATTTGCCACATCCAAACCAATCAGGAAAGACCCATGAAAAAAGTATCGTTATTTACCCTTGCTGCCTTAAGCCTCATATTATCTGGCTGCGCACTAGGCCCACATGTACCAAACGTCCAACAAGGCAATGTCATCAAGCAAGCAATGGTAAATCAAATCAAACCTGGCATGAGCAAAGAACAGGTGAAATTCCTGCTTGGCGATCCTTTATTAGTAGATACTTTTGATAACCATTATTTAACTTATATTTTCACCAAACAGGTCGACGGCGGCAGAATTAAAAGAAAACGCGTAACCCTACAATTTAACAATAACTACCAATTAGTAAAAATACGACAATATCCATTAAAAAAATAACTCATCATGGCTAAACCAAACAAATCAGAAAGCAATATAATTGCCGACAACCGCAAAGCGCGCCACGAATATCAGATCGAGGAGCAAATTGAGGCTGGTTTGGTTTTACAAGGCTGGGAAGTAAAAAGCCTCCGCGCCGGACGTGCGCAACTAAAAGAGAGCTATGTCGTCATTAAACAGGGCGAAGCCTGGCTCATCGGCGCCCACTTCTCACCGCTTTCGACTGTATCAACCCACATAACAGCCGATCCAGTACGCACCCGCAAACTACTACTACACGAGAAAGAGCTAGAAAAATTAATCGGCGCTGTGCAACGCAAAGGCTACACCATAATACCTTTAAACCTGCACTGGAAACGCGGCAACGCTAAACTACAAATTGCATTTGCCAAAGGTAAAAAACTCCACGACAAACGTGCAACTGCAAAAGACCGCGACTGGGAACGTCAGAAACAGCGGCTATCAAAAGTACACTAAGAACAAAAAAATACCTAAGAAACTGTGAGAACCAACAATATGCCTCCGAATAATAATGCATTGAAACCTGCTGATACAACCACCCAGAGTGACTTTATAACCAGCCAAACCTTACCACATGAACTAATTCTGGAAATATTCGCCCACATGACTCCAAATGAATTGTGTCTACTGGCAACAGTCGCTCACTCATGGAAACCATTCGCGAATGATGAGATATTATGGAATAGGCTAGAGGCAAAAAAACTTCCCATCACGTATCTTTTCTTGCATGCAGCACTAGTTATTAAATACACAACAAAACAAATCTATGGAATAGTCAATAAATTCACCATAAGTGATGAAGCAAACGATCTATTACAGACAGCTCCAGAAATAGATAGCACGAGAGTTAATGAAACCAACACAAACAACCCCTCCACCATAAATAACACTAGTGGTTTTTTTAACCTCTTTCGACGTAGAATTTCTAGACCACCATCCACATCATATAAAGTGTTCCATGACAAAACGACTATTTCGAAAGATATTAAAGGTAATACACTATACACATTCAGCCTCAATCCGTCAGACATCATATCCATCCAAAAAAATACATTAAACTCATATGTTAATTTTACCTTTGATGCATTTTTTACATCCGCATATCTTGAAAGCCTTAAACAGATGCTAGAAAAACAAAAAACACATACGTTAGGCTTCTCGCTTTCACAATTACACGAACACAATAACATTGGAAATGCTGCGCTTACCTCACCATCTGTTCTGTTAAGACTCATCTCCCTGCTAACCAATAATCCCTCAATACGCAGAATCATGCTAACAATGGAAAACCCAACACATCATCTACACCATTTACAGAACGGAATAGAACTTCTTTATACTAACCCAATTGCACCCATTTTAAGCATCCCAATAGCATTTTTAACTCAACATTCAATCAATATTATACGAGAGCTACTAACCAATAAATTTTTCGTGAAACTTGAGATAACCATTTTGAATGATGACAATACACGAATTAATTCTCTTTATGAACAGTTCATGCACGAGTTAACAGAGACAATAACTAACAACAACGCATTAGTATGCATAACGGTAAACGCACACAATAATAATATAAACTTTATTTTACCCGCAGAAATAGAAGATAAATTAGAGCAAAACCGAAGCAAACAATCTGCGGCATTCCTAGCCCTTAAAAACAAACAAGAACCTGAAGCAATTAATCTCATTCAAGAGGGAGTAAGCCCTCTTGCCGAATTCAATGGTTTGAGCATATTAAACTGCGCCTTACTTTTTGATTTATCCTCCGTCATCTCTTTTTATCAAAACTACCACCCTATGCTATTTACGAAGCTTAGCCAATGTGGTTATTATCTCCAGGATTCTTTATCCCATCTGCAAACAACAAACATTGAAAACGCCAATCCTTCCCCCATAAAAACACAAGAGCAAAACCCGGAAACCACTACCGAGAGTAAATCAACCCTCTCCTTATCATAAACTCAACATCTTCATTTGCATTAATATACTCTATTTTAATATCCGGATATCTATTATGAAAAACCCTGAACACTTCATCAACAAAGCCCTGGCCTACTGCCGTCACATGTTTAAAATCCAAAATGATATACTGAAACTTCTCCAATCCAACCAATAGTCTTTTTGCCTGCGAACGAGAAATATAACGTTCACCTCCGACTTTGCATAACTCCACTTTAATATGTGTTTTATTAAAAACATAGTCTTGCTCAGGATCCGCATACTCATCAAAGATGTTTTTTAATATGCGATCTGAATTAATATTTATCCGTATCTCGACACTGGTACCTGAAGACATCAGCAAATCATCGCGCTCGATAAACCAGTCATGCTGCAAATTATCAGTTATATAACCTATTTTATCAGTCGTTAAAATAAACAGATCAAAAGCACGAGAGGTAAAGAAAATACCCTCACCAGTATGATTTTGCGGGTCTGTAGTAACCTTACCTTTGGATAAGGCCAAAATACTTTCACGCTCATTTAGCAAATCAAATGCACGCATAATTTTTAAGAATATGCCAACCCCATTATCAGCAATATTAATTACAATATCATTGCCATCCTGACAGGTTTCAATCACCACACTCTTCCCACCAGAATGATCGATAACGTTATTCAACATCTCCGTAAAACCATATTCACAAATCGCATAAATATTCGGCGCTAACTTTTTAAAGGCCAGCTCAAAGTCTCGGCTCCAAATAACAAATTCATCTAGTTGCGGTGTAATCTGATAAACCATTTTTTTAGCCATCGACTCCGGCAATAAATACGCCGCTTGTTTACGCTTACCAACACGCACAACCTTTTGCTCAGCAAGCAGCTTATTCAGGTGCCGATGCACCGTAGTACGGCTAACCTTAAAATGCTCGACCGCCAACGCTACGATGTCCTGCTGATGCAGCCCCACATGAGTCAAAATAAAATCACGAATCTGTTGTGCTTGATTTTTCATAAAACAAAGCATAGCATATTTTTATAACTAGTTACAAACCGCTCTTGTAACTAGTTATAATAAACTATTGCCAAATCCCAACCCCCATGTGCTACACTAAACAGTACCAATGGGGGCGACCGGCTTCGACGCGGGTTACAAAACCTAAGGGGCATGTCGAGCATGTAATCTAACTCGTAAAAATTGGTTGCAAAAAGTAGTCGCAAATAACGACAACTTCGCTGACGCTGCATACGCCTAGTATTAGGCCAGTGTCAACCCACTGCCTGGATGTGCTTATGCATTCAGTCACAGTGGTAATACCTCATAAGACAGTGGTTTGTAGCGTCTGACTACATTCCATTAAAAATTTCAGACTGGTTACTTGCTTTCCCTGCCTGTCGGGTAACAAGTAATAAGAACCAAAGACTAGGCTAAGCATGTAGAACCAAGGGCAGAGGATTTGCGGACGCGGGTTCAATTCCCGCCGCCTCCACCAATTAAATTAGAAAAGCGCCTTTAAGGCGTTTTTTTAATTTAATGGCGCGGGAATTTAAGCCGCGGCTCGCGCAGCGAGTAACGCGGGTTCACAAAATCGTCAGGATAGACGATTTTGGACGTAAGCAAAGCAAACAGCCCGCAGGGTGAGCCTACAGGATGTAGGCGAATAGTTCCCGCCGCCTCCACCAGCCTTCGCTTTGTTCGCTATCGCTCACAAAGCTATGGATCGGCAGGCCAGCAGTCAACCTCTCAATTTTTCAAATTCACTCTACTTGTCCCGCCATAGCTTTCTATGAAAGCGTCGACGGAAGCGAAGACTGCCACGCCGAAGCACGCAGTGCGTAGGCGGGCTCTAACTTATATTTCGCACCATAAAACAACAACGCTCAATTCTAGACCTGGTCCCACCACCTTGAAACACAGCATTATGCCGGATTTTATGGGACTTTATAGTATTATTTGGTATAAGATACCACGCTAGAAAATGCGAAAAATAAACGACCTAGTTGGGCAAGCAGACTGAAGATTTTCTGCCAAACGAAGCGGCAAATATTTCGCAAGAAACAAAGATAACACTCACCCGAAAAGACATTGGCTCTTTTGGGAACTATGCTGATAACTTAACGGAATAAAACTGTATGACCATAAACCAAAAAAAACTACACGAAAGACTATGGGCGGCAGCAGAACAACTACGCGCCAATGGTGAACTAAAGCTAAATGAAATAGCAGAACCAATTTTAGGCCTAATTTTTCTCAAGTTTGCAGATGTTAAATTCAGACAGGCGAAAAAAGAGATAGACACCGAACACGCCAAAGCATCGGGCCGACAAGCGCCTATCACCGCCGACCACTACAAACAGCGTGGCGTGCCCTATATTCCCGAACAGGCCGGTTATACACACCTTATGAATATGCCAGAGGGTGAAAATATTGGCAAAGCAATCAACGATGCAATGAAAACAATTGAGGAAGAAAACCGCGAGTTGGTCGGCATCCTCCCCCAAGATTACACCAAACTTTCCTCGCAGCCAGCTGAAAATAGCCGTATCTTGCTCACGCTTCTAAAAAACTTCAACCAAATTCCCGATGACATTGAGGGCGATGCCTTTGGCGGAATTTATGAATATTTCTTGGGTGAATTTGCCCGCTCCGAAGGTGCCAAAGGTGGCGAGTTTTTCACCCCGCAGTCCATCGTCAAACTTTTGGTAGAAGTGATCGAGCCATATCACGGCAAAATATTTGATCCGGCATGTGGTTCAGGCGGCATGTTTGTGCAATCCGCACACTTCGTTTCCCAACATCAAAAAAACAAACGACCAATCATGGAAGAAGTAGGCATCTACGGCCAAGAAAAAGGCGCCAACAATATGCGCGTCGCCAAGATGAATCTTGCTATCCACGGTCTGTCCGGCAAGATCGAACTCGCCAACTCTTTTTACGAAGACCCACACCAAAGCATCGGTCAATTTGATTATGTGCTCGCTAATCCACCGTTCAATGTTAAAGGCAAAGACAAAAATGGCCAGATGGTCATAGATCCGGCGCGCCTACAAGCGGACAAACGCTACAACTACGGCTTACCAATAACTGGTAAAGGTGAAATAAGTAACGCCAACTATCTCTGGATGCAGATATTTGCAAGCAGTCTAAGCAACAAAGGTCGCGCTGGATTTGTTATGGCCAATAGTGCTAGTGATGCAGGGAATAAAGAAAAAGGCATTCGCAGCAAGATGATTGAAGCGGGTTTCATCGACGTGATTATTTCAGTCGGACCAAATATGTTTATGAATGCCACCCTCTCTTGCACGCTCTGGTTTTTTGATAAAGGGAAAATTGGCACAGAGAGACAAAACAAAGTACTTTTTATCAATGCTCAGGATGTTTTCACCCCCATAGACCGCGCGCACAACACCTGGACAGAAGCACAAATCACAGAAATCGCCGGCATCGTGCGCCGCTATCGTGAAGAAGACGGTTATGACAAATATGAAGATATTAAAGGTCGTTGCAAAGTTGCAACGCTAGACGAAATAAAAGCTAATGACTATTCGCTCAATCCCGGGCGCTATGTGGAGATCGTAGAAAATGAAATTGACGATGTCGATTTCGAAGCGCGCATGCAAGAATTAATGAGTGAATTTACCAGTTTAACTAAAGACGCGCATAAATTAGAACAAAAGATAACAGATGATTGGGCCAAGATATTATGAATAAATCAGTGACCACAAAAGATCAAATGACCGAGTTTCTTCTCTATACCGCACCAAGCGGAGAAGTAAAAGTAGAAGTGTTTTTGCATAATAAAAATTTGTGGCTAACGCAAGACCGTATTGCAGAGCTTTTTGGAGTACAAAGACCGGCGATTACCAAGCATTTACTAAATATCTTTGCTGATGGAGAATTAGACGAAAGCAAGGTTAGTTCCATTTTGGAACACACCACTAAACACGGCGCTATTGAGGGAAAAACTCAAGTGCAGCAAGTAAAGTTTTATAACCTTGATGCCATCATCGCCGTTGGCTATAGAGTCAATAGCAAGAAAGCCACACAATTTCGTATTTGGGCAACAAATATCTTAAAAGAATACATCATCAAGGGTTTTACGCTCAATGATGAAGGATTAAAAAACGGCAATTTTTTTGGCGCTGACTACTTTAAAGAGCTCCTCGAGAGAATTCGTTCGATCCGCAGTAGTGAGCGCAGGATTTACCAACAAATTACCGATGTTTTTGCCGAATGCAGCATTGATTACAATCCAAAAAGCGAACTAACCAAAAACTTTTACGCTATGGTGCAAAATAAGTTTCATTTTGCCATCGCAGGCAAAACTGCGGCCGAGATAATTTATACAAAATCTGACAGACAAAAACCATTTATGGGACTAAAGACCTGGAAAAAATCAACCAATGGAAGAATCCTTAAATCGGATGTCGCTGTTGCTAAAAACTATCTAGATGAAAAAGACATTAAAAGACTGGAAAGAACTATTACTGCATATTTTGATTACCTAGAAAATCAAATTGAAATAAGAAACACATTCACTATGGAGCAATTAGCAGAATCAGTAAACAGATTTTTAGAGTTTAATGATTTTAAGATACTAGACGGCAAAGGTAAGATTTCACAAAAACAAGCTGAAGAAAAAGCTTTTGCAGAGTATGGCGAATTCAATAAAACTCAAAAAATCGAATCTGATTTTGATCGCGAGGCAAAGAAGTTACTAAAATCTAAGAAAGAGTAAATTATGTTGAACTATTTTATGAAGAAAAACACAGGTTCTGCCAGCATGAAACTACCGATGAAAAAGTTAGCGGGAGAGTTTTCTACCCTTACTGTCGAGGAGCACGAGCTAGAAAACAAACTTAAAGCTGATCGGAAAAAGATTTTATGAGTCAGTTAATCCCGCTAAGACAACTTATTTCTTTTGCTTCGCGAGGTATTTCGCCCCGGTATGTTGCAAATAATGGGATTATTGTGCTTAATCAAAAATGTATCAGAGAAAATAAAGTATCGCTTGAACCTTCACGCCTAACAGATAAAACAAAGAAGTTTTCAGAAGAAAAGAAATTAAAAAAGTTTGATGTACTCATTAACTCGACTGGCGTTGGAACACTGGGTCGAGTTGCACAACTCATATTTGACTTAGACGCAACTGTTGATTCCCACGTTTCTATATTTAGACCTGCAGAAGATCACAATGGAAAAAAAATTGACCCAAAATACATTGGATATTCTGTCAGATCACATGAAAAAGAAATTGAAGCATTAGGAAAAGGCGCGACTGGGCAGACAGAATTATCTAAAAATTCAGTATTGGATGGTATTTTGATTCATTTTCCAACTTTTTCAACCCAAACCCGTATCGCCTCAATTCTCTCCGCCTACGACGACCTGATTGAAAACAACGAAAAGCGAATCATAATCTTGGAGGAAATGGCAGAACGACTCTATCGCGAATGGTTTGTAAAATTCAAATTTCCCGGCCACGAAAAAGTCCGCCTCATAGATTCTGGCACAGAATACGGCATGATCCCGGAAGGGTGGGAGGTTAAGAGGCTTGATTCTAATATTGAGCTAGCATATGGCAAAGCTCTAAAAGCGGAGAATAGAGTGCCTGGTGGAATTTTAGTTTGTGGATCTGGCGGAGTAGTTGGCACGCACGATAAAAAACTAGCAACAGGACCCGGCATTATAGTTGGCCGCAAAGGAAATGCGGGCGCAGTCTTTTGGGTTCATGGTGATTTTTGGCCAATTGATACGGCATATTTCGTCAAAACAAAACTTAGCCTCGTGTTTACCTATTACCTTTTGAAAACACAAAGTTTTGTATTGGGAGACGCAGCCGTTCCCGGACTAAATAGAGAGCAAGCATACCGAAACTTGACCCTGATTCCTCCTGGCTCGCTGATATCTACATATACCATCAAAACCCAACCCTTACGAGAGCTCATCGGTAAGATTCAGGTAATAAATAATAATTTATCCAAAATCCGCGATCTTTTAATACCCCAATTAGTAACCGGAAAACGTGAGGTAAAATAAAACGCATGAAAAATATTTTTTTATTCGGCGCTGGAGCAAGCTATGGTTGCGGAGGATTAAACTCTACCGTCCCCTTGGGTAATCAACTTTTTTGCGAGCTAAAAAGACGTTTTCCAGGCACATGGGGTCAGGTATCACAAGAAATAGCAACTAGTTTTCATGAAAATTTCGAACAAGGAATGGAAAAGTTATGGTCGAGCAACTTTCCCATCATCTCACGCCTAATGCAAGATCTCGGTGTCTATTTTGCCAGCTTCTCAATAGCGAACAAACACGAAAACTTATATGTAAAAATAATTCAAAAACTCAAGAAAATGGACAGCATAAAAGACACGTTAATTTCAACCTTGAACTATGAGTGTCTAATAGAAATTGCAGCTTTCCTAAACAACATTAAATCCAATTATTTTTGCGATGGTGACAACTCCAGCCTATCTGTTTTTAAATTACATGGTTCTTGTAATTTCATACCAGAACTCCACATGAATCGCGGCGCAAATCTTTCCTCTCCAGGCGCAATAGTGCATACTGGTTTTAATATAGTTCAACCAAATGAAGTGCGAGCATTTTGTTATGGGGACACCTCTCTCCACCCAGTCATGTCTATTTACATGAAAGGCAAGCCTGCATTAATAGCTCCGCGCAAACTAAAAGCTTTTCAAGAGGAATGGAAAAATAAAATTAAAAAAGCAAGTAACATAATTATTGTGGGCACAAACCCTAACCTTGAAGATAACCATATATGGGATCCAATATCTGAATCTTCCGCACAAATTTTATTTTGTGGCGATGAGACCGCCTTTAGAAACTGGCAAAAGGTAAAAGCTAGAAATGATATTTATCTTGGATGTACTTTTCACGATTCTATTGACGAGATTATTAAACAACTATGAACCCATTCACCGAAAACAACCTAGTAGAACAAACCGTCATCAAACTCATTAAAGAAATCTGGGCTGATGAAGCGTGTCATATTAATGCTTATTCAGACGAAAATGACGCCAAACTTGGCCGCGAACATCGCGGTGAAGTGATTTTGAAAAAACACTTACTACCCGCACTACAAAAGTTAAATCCAGAATTACCACCTGATGCATTCGAGCAAGCTATAGCACAAGTAATGCGCGACCGATCACATCTTTCGCTCGTAAATGCCAACAAAGAAACTTATTCGCTGTTACGCGATGGTGCAAATGTGCAAGTAGCCGGAAAAGATGGCGAATTTGAAAATACTACGGTACGATTTTTTGACTATCAAACACCAAGCAACAACCACTTTTTATGCGTATCACAACTGTGGGTGGTAGGCGAAATGTATACTCGTCGCCCTGACCTGGTGTTATTTGTAAACGGCATTCCGCTTATATTGCTTGAGCTTAAAGCTTCACACAAAAGCTTAGTCGACGCTTATAAAGATAACTTGCGCGACTATAAAAGTACAATTCCAAAACTTTTCTGGTACAACATGGGTGTGCTTATTTCTAATGGCATTGAAAACAAATTTGGCTCATTAACTTCGCCGTTTGAGTTTTTTGCCGAGTGGAAAAAAGCCGAAAGTGAGGATGATAAACCAAACAGTAATCTCTCCACCTTCATTCGTGGTATTTGTGACAAAAAGCGCATGCTGGATATTTTTGAAAATTTTATTTTATTTGATGAGTCTAGAGGTGAAACCAAAAAAATCGTCCCGCGCTATTTTCAATACTTCGGGGTCAATCGCGCTTTTCAAAGCGTCATCGACAGAAAAAAGAACCATGGTAGACTTGGTGTTTTTTGGCACACCCAAGGTTCGGGGAAATCTTTTTCCATGGTGTACTTATCACAAAAAGTAATGCGCAAAATACAGGGTAATTTTACTTTTGTGATTGTAACCGACCGCAGCGATTTAAATCGGCAAGCTTACAGAAACTTTGCAACAGTTGGCGCTGTATACGAAAAAGAGGTGCAAGCTCAATCGATTATCCATCTAAAGGAACTTTTACGAGCCAACCATCGTCAGATTTTTACTACCATTCAAAAATTCCAAAATATAGATAGAGCGGTATCAGAGCGTGACGATATTATCGTAATGACAGACGAAGCACATCGCACACAATATGACCGCATGGCCCAGAATATGCGCAAAGCATTACCAAATGCCTCTTTTATCGGCTTTACTGGCACACCACTGATGCAAAAGGGTGAAGAAAAAACCCGCGAGACTTTTGGCAAGTACGTTTCCGAATACAACTTTGGAGACTCAGTGCAAGATGGCGCGACCGTACCTTTGTATTATGAAAACCGCATGCCACGACTAGAAAACGTAAATGATCGGCTCGAAGACGAAATCGGCAAGGTCATGGATTTCTATGCTCTAAATGATGACGAAGAAGAAAAGTTGGAGCAAGAATTCTCTACTTTTTATCATTTAGTAACGCGTGAAGATCGCCTGAATACTATTGCGCGCGATATCGTTCAACACTTTGTGGGAAGAGGGTATAACGGTAAAGCAATGGTAGTTTCCGTGGATAAGAGAACAACTTTTAGAATGTATGACAAGGTAAAAAATGAGTGGGAACGCTACATTGGCAAATTGCGTATGGACTTGTTACGAGCTCCCAACGACTATCAACGCGGAAAAATTGAAACGCAATTGGAGCGGCATGAAAATGTAGACATGGCAGTAATGGTAAGCCTGGGTAACAATCAAAATGAAATTACAGACATGGAAGAGTTTGATATTGATGTAAAACCAATACGCGAGCGTATGCTCAGAAAAACTTCTACGGATGGAAGAGTTATTTCGCTTGAAGATGAATTTAAAGAAGCTGACAGTAATTTGCGTATCATCTTTGTCTGCGCTATGTGGATGACGGGATTTGATGTGCCAAATCTTTCTACGCTTTATCTTGATAAACCACTTAAGAATCATACGTTGATGCAAGCAATTGCTAGAGCAAATCGTGTTTCCCCAGGCAAGAAAAACGGTTTGATCGTGGACTATATTGGAGTATTTAAAAATATCGAGAAAGCACTGGCTATCTATGCAACATCACATAATGGAGATGATGAGATAATTAGCAATAAAGATGAGCTAATGACACAGTTGCTTGGCGCACTAAAGAGTGGCAAAGAATTTTTACAAAGTGAAAATATAGATCTTAACAAAATACTAACCGCCCCCGCGGAGGAAAAACTTTTGTTGATTGAGTGCGCGGTCAACACTATCGTAGGCGATCAAGCTAAGAAAAAGAAATTCCTCAACTTGGCGACGGATATTAACAATTCCTATCAATCTGTCCTACCTGATCCATCAGCTGATGATTACTATATGGAAGTAACAGCTATTCGGGTAATTGCTTCTCGAATTCGAGATATAGGACTAGCAAGTATTGATGTATCACCAGTAAAAAAGGATTTGGAAGATTTACTGGATCGCTCTATTCAAGCCGGCGAATATGTCATTCCGCAATACAAGCGTCTGCGGGATCTGAGCACACTTGATGCGGATGCACTGCATGATTACTTTGCAAAACTGGATAACAAAAATATCCAAGCAGAAACGTTAATTGCAGAGTTGAAAGACAAGACTGAAGAGATGGTGCGAAAAAACAAAAAGCGGGTGAAATTTATCGATCGCCTGAATTCATTAATTAACAAATACAATAGTGGCACCCATGATAACGAGCACCTTTTTCATGATTTAGTAGCGCTGGCAAAAGATTTGAACAAAGAAGAAGCCCGTACGATTAAAGAAGAACTCTCGGAAGATGAGCTGGCAATATTTGATTTGTTGCGCAAAGACAATTTGAATCCCGGCGATACAGCTAAAGTACGATCTGTTGCCAAGGAGCTTCTGGAGAAACTGAAAGGAAAACTTGTCCCTGGTTGGCGAGATTTTGACCAATTACGCGCTGGAATAAAAACGACAATATCCGATATTTTATTTCCGAAACTGCCAGAAACAATTTACACAGAGCAAGATTGTGAATACAAAGGCCTAGAAGTTTATAATTTTGTATACGAAAGATATGCGGGCGCAAGAATGGCATGTTAAAAACTCAAAGCTTTTAACAACCCCGCGCTAGAAAAAGAATCATCACATGACCTACCAATTCCTAAACGAGCAAACAGGCCTAAACCCAATTTAGCGTTTTTCGGTAGCAATGAAAAATTAGCGCCGCTAATCAACTGTAAACCTTAAACAAGAATATGCCGTGATATTTGCATTTAGTAGTACCAATTATCGTTTGATCTTCATGATGCGCTGTTAAAGCTACAATTGGGATATGACTATTAGTTTCTTTCGCACGAATTTTTCTACATGCTTCGATTCCGCTGATACCAGGCAACCCTATATCAAGGAATATAAAATCATAATCTCTGAAATATTCAGCCGCATATTCGCCTGTTGCCTGGCAATCAACATTACAGCCAATAGATTGTAAGATAAAAAGAAACGCTTTCCGCATAACCGGGATGTCTTCTATTAATAACAGCTTTGTTTCACTGAGTTTATTAAGCACGAAATACTCCTTGTGCGCTCATTTGATGCGCAGTGCCCCACTCTTTTGGAGCACTGTTTTTTGGGGTGATAGTCGAGATTAACATCTTCATATTCTTATTCCAGTTGTCTCATTAAAAACAAAAATTTGTCAAAAATCTTACATAATAAGAACGGGTTGTGGGTGCGCTCATTAAACGTTCCTAGGTTATTTACTCGTCCTGCCCGTTGATACCCCCACCCCTATATATCCTAAAAACCACCTTAACGCTGACTGATGCCTTCATTAACGCAGCATTACCACTTCCTTAAGGAAAGCTTAGCACAGGATTTTGAAATAACAATTTTTTTTGCCGCCTAAAGACCGTATATACCGATACAACCACACTCCATCACTAGTACATCACCATTCAGCCACATATAGTGATCAATTACAGCTTAGACTAATTGAGCTCGGTTTAAAATAGAAGGACAACCCTGCTATGTGGAAGAGTGCTGAATAGAACCATTTTCGAGCAAAGGCGTTTTTGTATTGGCACTGCTATTAGGCCCAGGCTTAAAATGTGTTAGGGAACTTAAGTGATGTCGTTGACGATACGTCAACTCTTCCTTTAGGCTTTTCTTTTTCGCATGATGCTTTGGATGTTCATCTAAATCTTCTTTCTGATACTCATCAGCAAGCGAGATGAACTTGTTACCAACGATATCATTCCTAATATGCAACCCATGTTTTCGACATATTTTAGACAAATATGTCTTATCACGCATTTTTACTGCGCCATAGATATTCAGATTAATTTCATTGCGTATCTTCTTAGCATCATCTGTGAGCTTTGCCTTGTTCGGATGGTCGTTTTCTATAGCCAACTGCAAAATTAAGAACATTTTATTCAAGCATTCAATCCGTTTTTCAACGTCACCCAGCATTTCAGGCGGATTATTAAAAAGAGTTTCTTTTGATTCCATTAAATAGGTGAAATAAACATCAGGTAATGATTCGTAGTGATCATACAATACCGGCACTAGCGAGAAAGCAGAATCAATATAGATAAAAGCAGCTGGGCAGATAAAAATCTTGTTCTCGTGGTGTCGTGCATAACTCGATACTCCAAGCATCTCGATCTTTAAAGATTTCATCCAAGGCGACTGTAACCTTTCATCTTTCGCTACTGATGAAGGAACAACGCCTGTGTATGGATACTTATCTTTCATAAAAAACAACCCCACCTAACCATAAACTTTATGACATAGAAATACTTATCCCATTATACTGCCTCATACGACCTACAGTCCATATCTTCGCGTCAGTTCGGAGCGCGGCTATTGCGTCATCAACATCATTCAGAACTACAGAGCTCTGCTCTAACCGTTCGATATCAGCTTTGCTGATTTGAGTGCTGATGGCGTCCTGAATCTTCGGGTGAATACCATCGATCGAGTTAAGCGCAGTTAGAAGTAAACTAGGTATACGAACATATGGTTGTGTCTCTGAGTTAATACTATATTCTGTGGCAGTTACACTACTTGTATTACTTGTATCACTGGCATTATTACCTGTAGCAGTTATAGTGCTTATGCTATTAGTGGCGCTATCACTGTTTCCACTATCACCACTATTTGTATTCGCCTGGCTATCTACCATATGGATGATATCTTCTGATGACTCGCTATAGTGTTCCTGGTCCCTAGTTTCAGTGATTGCATTATGAATATTGCTGCTAATTTGCTGTAGATTAGCAAGTTCACCATCAATTTCTTTGAGTATATTATTTAGCCTACTCCCACATAGCTCAAGAAATTCTTCCGGAGCCTCGGTTTTTAACTGAATAATAGCATTTTTACTTGTCTGTAATAATCTTAATGCGATTTCCAGATATCCATACGCAACTCTCTGTGAGTCATAGATCTCTCTAGCACTATACTGGTATCGCTCTTGTTGTGGCGTAAAAAACCTATGTCTATTTCGCAACCTCTGTTGTAATCGCACATCACTACACGTCCGCCCTTTAGCTCGTTGTCTATTTGTCCCTGCAAAAAGCTGATGTGACACACCAATTGCAGCTAGTGCATAAGCATCAACTACATTTTTAACTTTAGAATCTTCTAAGAAAATCACGCCAATTTGCATTAAAAATAACGAGTTTACAAAAACAACGTGTAGCCTTGCCCAACTTGTACACTCCCTATCATGTATATCATTTTTACGCCTAATTTTATCTGTTCTCCAGGCTGATTGAAAAATTGTGAAAATAGAAAACAGATTATTTCCTTCAGCACCAACAAATGCCAGAATAAGCTTCCAAAGGACTTTTGGCCTGCCTTCAATACCAACAGCTATCGCAGCGCTAAAATATGAAAGAAAAAACCATACCGTTCTTGATCGATCAAACAACCAATAACGCCAGCTTTCATTTTCCTGAGAATTTTCGTTAACATCCTCGTAATTATGTAAACGGTAATTCACCCACCCCAT
>JAGLTR010000017.1 GCA_023135155.1 Gammaproteobacteria bacterium | reverse complement strand
GTATTAATGCCGCATAAATTCGGTTTGCAATAGTCCCTGTGTAGGAGCGTATTAGATGGGGGGTTAGTCGGGAACTTTGCTTTATACCTCCTGTTGACGGTTGCTCAGCCGTAGAGACGTGTTTTTGTAGGGTTTTGGGTCTAAGCGTATGGGGGTAGTTTCTACTGCTTTGTGGCGGTGTTGAGTCAGGCTTATGCGTTAGCGGAGTGGCGTAAGTAATTGTATGTAGATTTACGATAGCATTATAAATCTGCATATGATATATGTTGAAAACTATGCGGATTTGCGATAGCATTATAGATCTGCATAGAATTGGGGTGGTGATTATGAAGTATTATGCGCGCGTACTTGAAGCAAAGATAACGGAGTATTTACAGCTTTTTCCTGCGGTTGGAATTACTGGTCCCCGTCAGGCGGGCAAATCGACTTTGCTAAAGCATTTGCTTGGCGCTGGTTACCAATACATCAGTTTTGATAATCATGATAATGTTATTATGTTTTATGATGATCCGAATCGCTTTATGTCGAATTATGCCGACCGTGTGGTTTTTGATGAGGTGCAAAATGTGCCAGAGATTTTTAGCTATATAAAGGTGGCTATTGATAATGATCGACAGAATTATGGGAAGTATGTTCTTACCGGTTCTAGTCAATTCTCGTTAATGAAAAAAATAACGGAGTCGTTAGCCGGGCGTATTGGTCTTTTGACTTTGTTGCCGTTGCAATATTCAGAAATGCCGCAAGTGGCACAAAAAGAGTCAGTTTTTCGTGGGAGCTTTCCTGAAGTTGTGCTTAATCAATTTAAGAGTTGGGCGCCATGGTGTTCTTCATATATAAGTACATATTTAGAAAAGGATGTGCGTGGGTTGCATAACATTGGAGATTTACGCGATTTTCGGCGCTTTCTTGGTTTGTTAGCAGCGAATACGGCGCAGCAGTTGAATATGTCGCGTTATGCTAATGATTTAGGTGTTGCGGTTTCGACGATAAAAAATTGGTTATCGGTGTTGGAGGCATCATATGTTGTTTTTTTATTGCCGCCTTATTATAAAAATTATGGGAAAAGAGTCGTTAAGAGTCCAAAGATATATTTTTATGATGTTGGTTTAGTCTCATATTTGACTGGTATTACTAGCAATGATTTATTTGAGCATGGTCCTATGGCGGGTGCAATTTTCGAAAATTATATAATTGCTGAGATTATGAAAAGGGAGTTGCACGCTGTATCTGGCAGCGAACTGTATTATTATCGTACTAGTAATCAGGAAGAAATAGATCTGATTATTGATCGTAAGGTTAATAAGGAACTAATAGAGATCAAATTTTCGCAAACATTTCGTCCGAAAATGGCGAAGGAGCTAGAGAAATTTCTTGAACCAGGTGATGTTGGTTATTTGTTATATAATGGTAAACAGCAGCCTTTTGCTGATAATATTCGGGTGCTGAATTATCAGGATTATTTGCGATTTTGCGTATGAAAACTTATTGGAGAAGAGTGATGAAAAAGATGCTTTGTTTGTTTGTGACTCTTACGGTTCTGGTGTTCGGTGTTGTGGCTAATGCGGTCACGACTTGTACTGCGGTGAAAAACAGGTGGGGTAGTGTTAATGTGGGTTCGTGTAATCCCGCGTTAAAGGCGTCGGTGGTTAGTGAAATCGGTGTTCAGCTTTCCGAAGTTTCTGCTGCTATGAGCTGGAGTCCTTTTGGTTTTGTGAGGGATGGGATGACTGATAAGGGTTGGCATTGGAATGGTACTTGTAGTAAAAGAGGTACGAGTTGTGTTGGCGTTTCGAGTGTTTCTGGTTGTTGTGGTTGGAGTCTTAGGATTTATTACCGCTAATTCATGTGGGGTGCTTTGAGCTTTGGAGGCGCGATAAATCGCGTCTCTACGGTGGTTTTTTAGGGGGGTGGGGGTATTCTCGGTTCGCGACGGTCTCGCTCTGATATTTCCAGCGGTTCGAAGTGATTGCGCACATTTGGCTGTTTGGGGTCTGCTGAGGTGAATAATATGTATAACGGATCTTTGGCTGTACTAGCATCATCATGTGCAATTTTGTTTGCAATATATTCGGTTGATTCCGGTGCTTGTTGCACAAGATAAATTGTTAGTTGTTCTATTTTGGCAAAAGCAGTTATGCCATTGGCGGTTAGATAGCCGCCAGTTTGGTAATAGTCGTCGATATAGGCATTAAATGCTTCCTTGGTTTTACAAAAAGCATCTATGTTATCTTCCAGTTTGTAGCTCTCATCGTTATTGGCAACGAATTCATCGGCAGCTTTTTGCATCTTGCCTTCGGTTGGAATAGTTAATATGTTTTGCGTAGTAATATAGTCACGAATATCTGCAGCAATGATATCTTTGATTTCCTCAAAATTTTCTTTCAGTAACTTTGTGAAGGCGTTGCGTTCGCAGTTTATGGCTCTAAAGCCGCAGTTTCCGCCGCTGCCATCTATGGTTGCTGTTTTTGAGATGGTGAAATGCAATTGCTCTCCGTCTTTGTTTAGTTTAATTGTGGCGGGAGTTGGGTTTTGTGTTGTGAATAATAAGGGTGAAGATGGTTTTCTTCGGGTTGCTATTTCATCTAATAAGGCAATTGTTCGGCTAAGGTATGCTTCGGAAGCTATTCCTTTTGCATCTTCTGCGGATTTATCATGAAACTCCATGACGACAAGAGTTGCTTTTTCAATAAATAGATTTTCCTTAAATTGGTTATATAATTTATTGAGTAAGGTTTCGACCGCATTGGTTTTTTGTTGCTCGAGGTTGCTTGCTGTGGATATTGCTTTTTTATAATCCCTGAGAATTGCGCTCATCCACTCACCGCTATTTGGTTGTGTGCAACAAAAGGCAAAAAGTTCAGCTACGCGCTCGTGTCTAGTATCTACTAGTTCTTTACTGGCAAAAATTGGTTCTAGGGCTATTCCATCTTCAAGCTCAATGGCTCCATTTTTTTTGGCCAGAAGTAATAGCTTCCAGGCGCTCTCGTTCCAAGTAGGCATTGTTATGAGTCGGCCCCTGTAATATTCATATCTGTATACTTGTGGGTCAGCTTTACCGCTGCCTGTTAGAGTGTTTTGTGCGTTGCAAATAGCTTGCTCTATTTGGTTGGCTGCGTAGTTGGATAGTTCAGGAGAGTAGTAAATATTGAATAGCTGTTGAAGCAGCACTAAATTCTCTTGCATGTTGTTCTGCGTGCAGTTACAGAAAGCGATGACTGTTCTAGTAAATAAAGCATAGTCTTTATTTCTGCTTATCATAATTGTTCTTAGTAGGCTGTGAACTTTTGTTTCCAATTCTTCGGCCTGCTTAAAGAGTGTGGTTAGCGTTTTTGGCGTGTTTAATTTTCCGGCCTTGTTAGCTTGAGTTAACAGAGTTAGAGCATTGTTTTTCCAGACTGTTAAAGCCAAGAGTTGTGTATCATAATTATTGTCTGCGCTATTATGGACCGTTTTTCTAGTTTGCGGGGATTTATGCTCACCAGTATTTGATGGTGGAGGGATCGGTGCTTTTCTTTGTTTTTTTACTGGCTTGTTTAGTTTTGCGGATTTGGATGCAACTTTTGACAGTGGATTTTTTTTCTTGGTTTTAGGGTCGAGCATAATCGCTCTGGAGATATCATCCGGCAGCAGCCCGCCAGGGTTTTTTATGCCGCGTGCTCCGGGAGCATTTAGCTCAGCTTTTCGCTGTACTTGCTCAGATTCATATAGGTCAGCAAAGATGTCTATAAATTTATCTCGATCCGTTTTTTCATCGCCATACTTGGGAAGTTTTTTATAGGTGTCGTAATAAACGTACATTGCATCTGTATGTACAAATTCTATTCCTTTGCGATCTTTGCTGCTTTTGCATGACCCATAAGGGACGCCACCTATTTGCTCAACAATTATTTGTTCAAACGAGCTCTTAAATAGTCCTTTATGATGATTAATGTGTCTAGAAAGAGTGTATGCATGGATATAGCCGTGTAGGGCATGTAATAAAATTAAGAGCTGGTTTTGTTGTTGTGCCTTAAGTGGGTGGGTTAATAGTTCACCTATTGCGCATGAGAGGTTGGTTAAGTCGTCGTTAGTGTTTTTGCCTAGCGAGTCGAGTAGTAGTTGTAGGCGTCGAGTTATACTGTCTAGGGCTGCTTGTTGTTGCTCGTTCATTTTTGGACGTACAACTTGTGTCAGAAAATCTATGGTGGAGCCTATTAGTAATTTTGCATTTTTTATATTTGTTTTCTGACGACGTTTAGTAAAGATCGGTAGCTTTCTAAGTGAGTTAATGGGGTGGTTGGTAGAGATAATAGTAGTTGGGGTCCGTGCTTCTGGTGATGTTTTTTGTTGTTGTAGGTAGTCAGCAATAGCTTGTTCTTTCTCATTCACCATTTGGGAATTAGTGCTGGATTCGGCTCCAAATTCTTTGAATAGTTTTTGGAGGCGACGAGATTTATTTGTTAATGGCAGTAGTGAGTCGGCAATTGTGGGGGATAGTAGGGTTTGAATTAATATGGGAGGTTGATATTTTTTGGCTTCATCATCTTGATGGCCCCAGATTTTTGCAGAGCGTGCCATGGTGATGCTTAATAAGCCGCTTAATTGTGCGACATTTTCTTTTGCCATATTAGAGCGTGTTCGTTTATTTTTTATGTCCACTGGTATCAATATGCCTGAGCTATAACGAGTAGAGGTTTGGCTTTCAAATTGTATGGTGTGCTCTAATAAGTTGCGTAAGCCGGGTAGTTTGCGATAGGTGCATGGTATGTAGCCGATCGAGTTATTGGTTGGTTTTGGCAGGTTCTTTTGTTCAAGTTCTGATAGCTTTTTAAACCACGCCGGTTGTACGGCTGAATCTTTTTCGAGATCGGCGCATTGCAATTCTGAGGTTTGGACTCGCGTTAGGTCTAGATTAATATGTCTATCAGATAAGGTTACATTGCGCGCTGATGTGGTAGCAATTAATGGGTTGTTCTGGATATTTGCAAGTTGTGTGGCTAAGACTAGTTGGCGTTTTGCTTGTTTTATTTGGTCGGATGATATGGATCGTTTCCATAGAGCCATTGAATTATCTTGGGGGAAAATGCGGAGGGTTATTTTTGTGTGCTTATTAACAGGTATAGTTGATGTGGAAGTTAAGGCGATTAATAAAAATAATTCTTCTTGTAAGATGCGTAGAAAATAAAACAGTCTGTTTAGATTTTCAGTTGTGTATAAAATGTCGGTAAAATGCTCCAGACCTTGGTCTATAATTGTCTGCATTATTTCATTGTTTTCAAAGAAGAATTTTTTTGCGGCTGTACAATAATGTTCAGCGCAGCGCTTAATGTTTCTTCTGGCTCTTTCTGTGGCAACTCGCTGTTTTATTGGAATATCGCTTGAAAAGATCCTATTCAGCGTGGTATGAAGCTCAGAGGTAGCTGCTTCTGCATCGTTGAAAGTAGGAGCCTCCTGGTCGTTCACTAAGGATTTGGCAAAAGGCGTGTTACTGTATATTTGTGCTTTATGTGTTGGAAAGACTGCGGCTAGTGTGGTTTGTAAGGTGTCAATTTTGCCTGCACTTATTGCTTGCGATGTTTCACTTATTGTTGCTTGTTCTTGTAGTAGAGAGATGGCAGCGTCATAACAGCGTAATGCGTGGACGTAGTCTGCTAAGTATTGTTTCTGTCCTGCTTTTTTTAAGCGCTTTTGTCGTGATGTGGCTTTCCAGGCGTAAAAGTCTCGGTAATTTTGATATGGCTCATTATGGCTCATCTTTGTAGCTGTAAATCGGTTGTCCAGTGCGAGACTTAGTGGGTATTTTTTCCCCTTGTTGCTACTGGTAACTACTATTTCAATGAAGCATCCATTCGACTGAATCTCTTCGGTTTGATGGTTTATTTGCGGAAACGAGTGTGTCACTTCGATATGGTTAATGTGATAAATTGACTCTTTAGGGCTGTATTTATCACGAATTAATTTTTCAATTAAAGACAGGTTGCTCCGGAGTGCTGCATCGAGATACTCTTTTTTATAGGCGCATAATTTTGGAACATACTCGTCATATTCATTTCGAAAAGTTATATTTATGGATAGAGCTATCAACTCTTTTAATTCATTGGTTTTCGAATCCTCGGGATGATTGTGTTTTCTTTGTTGTGTAGCAAGTTTGGCGCGTAATTTATTTCTGATGGCTGCGCAGTTGTCCGGTTTGCCGTGCAGAGTTTGTGACGCTAGCGCGAGAGATTCGTGGACAGCGTGGGCTACGCCAGCGGATGAAGGGGTTTTTAATGTTTCTGTATTGCCGTTAGCTGGAGCGTCACAGCTTAGTAGTGTTACTATGTCTGTTCGTAAAGAGTCAATCGGTAGTGTCGGGGTTTCTACTATTTCTTGTAAAATAGTCTTATAATCTAGTAATCGCCATTTTAATTGTTTGATATATTCTTTATCTGCAGCATTTGTCGAGGCTGTGTAGTAGAAATTGTCTGCTAATATTTTCTGCGAAGCCTCTTCGTTTTGATCAACCGGTATCTCAACTGGTGGGGCGTAGCCTTTTCCGGTGCCGAAATTATTAATTCTTATATTTAATTGCAAAAGTTGTTCTTTAACTACGATGATTTGTTGTGGATGCAATGTTTCCCACTCTGCTAACATTTTGCAGATCATGTAGAAGTCGGTAATTATTTGGTTGAAGTGTGTTGCAAGATGCGGGTTTAAATAGATTTTTTTGGCAACGTTGGTTCTATTAAAACGCCACAAAATTGTTTTTAAGTAGAGTAAGTTTAGCCATAGGCTTACTTTGGTTCCGATTTTAACCTCTTTGATTTTATCGTGAATCGTTGTTCTGTGTGCTTGGATGATTCTGTTGATGTCGTTAATGTATTGGTCGTTTTCTGTTAGTTCAGTGAATCCAAGAGAGCCGGTATTGTTAACTTCTAAGATTATTAAGGGATCGTTCTCTTGGAATTCTCCGCGGGTCACTATTTTACGTTGTTTGTCGCTCATGATTGTGGCCCTACGGCATCAACAAAATCTATTTGTGTATCTGTTGGTTGTTTGTGCATAAATGGTAGTACATATATGAGGGTGTTCCAAAATAGACTGGCAGTTATTCTGGCGTTATCGGCTTGATTGACAGCTGTCGTTTTGAAGAAGGTTGCAATACTGCTGTGAGTTGGGTTTGTTTGTTCTGGCGTATCGTCGAGTATTGAGCTTGCTATTAGTGGTGTTGTGTCACTGATGATGTTAGGTGTTTCGTCTGCAGCGGCGCTGATTTCTGATTCTGTTAGTACTGGTTGTTCTTCTTCGATGTTAAATAGTTCGCGTTGTATCTCGTTTGCTGTTTCTTCGTCTGCTGCGTAATCTAGTTCTGTTGCAATGATTGTTAAGCGTTTTTCGGCGAGCTTTCTTGTGTCTTTGTATTGAGGGTCATTGCTGAGATTTGTAAGTGATGTTGCAATTTGATTATTTATTCTGTGGAGCTGTTCTTCTGTAAAAGGTAATTGTTCTCTGATCATGATGCGCTTGGCTGCGAGGATGTTTTCTAATTCCTCGTTAGATGGATTATTAGCAGATCTTCTTAACGTATTTTTAATGTCATCAAAAGACGCCTTAAAGTTATTGAGCGTATCAATTATGCTGGCAAATGACATAAACATTGCATATATGGATTCTTCGGGTTTTTCTTTTTCCCATGTCGCTAATTTAAGACGGGTGATTTCTGATTTCAACATGGCATCAATGCCTTCTAATTTTTTTAGAAATTGCTCAACGGTAGGTAAGCTTTTTTCTTCGTCTAGTATTATCTGTTCGATGACTTGACGCTTAAACCCTGCAGCTTGAAAAGTCTTAATTTGAGCTATTTTGTATTCGGTGAACTGGAAAGCTGAGTTTGTCTTATGAGTCTTTGGTTGTTTATGGCGTTCGGTGCGTTCTATATATTGCATAACTACTTTTCTGGCGGCTATGGTAAGCTTTGCGCCGTGGGATTTTTTAGTGTAATTCTGCTCTAAAACTAGTTGCGGAAGGGTTCTTGTTAGCGCGGCGGTAAAATTATCTATCTCTTCTTGTATTTCTTTTTTATGGGTACGTTTGGTTATTGATAAATGTACTTTTGCTTCTTCTATCGCTTCCATTATAAGTTCAGTGCAGTTTATTTCGTTAGCGATAAGTGCGATGGGAGCGTTTTCTTTGTGCTCAATATGGATGGCAGATTTATCCTGTTTTTTATCGGAGCCAATGCCGTGTACAGCTAAGACTTTGGTTATGTATTTGCGTGTCAATAGATCGGGGATTTGTTTGATTTCGGATGATAATAAGTTGTTATTTTTTAGTTGTTCGAGAAATCCTTTTTCTTTTGCTTTGCCTAACAGATATAGTAGCTTAACTACGTCTCCTGAGCGTATGGCTAAGGCTAGATAATGCGAGTAAGTGCCAAGGTCTTGAGTAGCGTTATTTTCTAGCAGGGCCTTTATGATTTCCATGTCTCCAAATTCAGCTGCAAGGTAGGGGGCTGAAGGGAGATCTTTAGTGTAATAATTTATATACGCACATCTGGTTCTGTTATCTGAAATATCCATAGTGTCATCCGGAGCGTCGCAGAGATCAAAAATGTTTGGTAAGTTATGCCAGCTATTAAGTTTTTCTAAGATGGTTAATGTTGCCACTTTATTATTAGTCGCGGTAGCTATTTGTAAAAAGGTTCCTGTACTCGCATTAATTGTAATTGGATCAATTGTAAATAGTTCGTTTTTTCTATCCGCAAAATCATTAAGCATCTGGATAAATAGTTGATTATTGTCTGAAGTGCCGATTATTCGTAGGATGAGCGCTAGTATTCTTTGTCTGTTAATGTTTGGCAGAAAAGTTTTGATTTTTGTGGTTGTTTTTTCGATGTCGTTAGGATTTAGTTGGTAGTTATGCAAAAGTTCTCTGAGTTGTTGCAGTTTTTTATATCGCTCGTTTTGCTCATCCTCTGGAAGAACATCGTTAATTAACCGCATGCGACTGAGTTTATCCGCGCAGTTAGCTTTTTCTGTCATCGCATATGGACAGCGTTGCAGCACTATTTCAAGTTCGTCTATTTCATTGTGCAGTGTGTCTAGTTTGTTATGCAAGCCGTCTTTGGCGGCTAATACGTCGTTAACCGACTCATGCTCTGCGTTGGTGGTTTCAAACGTGGCTCCCGCGCTTTTTAATTGTGCTAATGTTAAGAGCATAGGATCGCTTAATTCATCTTGCGCGACAATATGGGCGATAGTGTCTCCGTCTTTATTTTTAGCATTAATGAGACGGTATAACACAGGTCTGTTGAAGAAATGGTCGCTGCTGAAAACCTTTATAGCTAAGTTTAGCAATTTTTGCTGTAGTTGATCATAGTCTCTGTCTGCGGCTAGAGAGAAGAGTGTTTTCTTCTCTTCATCGTTATCAATTTGTCCGTCGATGACTTCTGTAATGTAGATTCGGGGTATGTCAGAGTGTGTGGGTTTATCGTAAGGCCTATCTTGATCTGTTGTTTCAGGTGGTGAAAGAAGATGTTTTGTTGCCTGAATTGTTTCGGCATATGTGTCTGGCAATTCTTTTCTCAGTAGTGTATCTATTGCTGCTATGTAGTTTGCTTTGGCGCCTGGTTCAATAACGTCGCTGTTGGCCAAAGCGTATATGTGCATGATATCGTTACCACATTCGGTGTCACTTTCGCGTGCTTTCTTACCTAGATTGATAATTCTGATGTAAATTAATATTTCTAGTAACGGAAGGATTTCATTTGTTATTGTGCGATTTAGGAAGGCTGTTTCTCCATTCGGGTCGTTGGG
>JAGLTR010000016.1 GCA_023135155.1 Gammaproteobacteria bacterium | reverse complement strand
AGCTAACCAGTACTAATTGACCGTGAGGCTTAGCCATATAACTTCAAATGGCTTAGGGCAAGCAATAAATCAGAAAGTCTTTATCTTATATACCGAATTATTAGTGTCAGTTTGCTGACACTACCTGTTTCCTGGTAAATATAGCGAGTGGGAACCACCTGAATCCATACCGAACTCAGAAGTGAAAACGCTTAGCGCCGATGATAGTGTGGGGTTTCCCCATGTGAAAGTAGGTCATTGCCAGGATTTTCTTTTAAACCCCTGATTGGTATGTTACCTTTCAGGGGTTTTTTTATTTGTCCATGATAGGGAAGTATCAATATGAAATTATCAATTCAAGTTATTAGAGCGGTAAAAATTATAACTTTTGTTTTTTTTAGTTGTTGCTGTTTATCTGTATATGCAAGCTCAAAGTATTTGCCTCAACAATATTTCTTATCAGGAACTTTTTTTACTGGGCCTGTAACTGGTTTTATACAGATACCTAAAGCTGGAATGCCCGGCAGTACAGCTCCACATCGTCCTACTTTAAATGAACTGGGAATAAATAATAATAGCGATTTTGATATTGAGGCTGGTGCCGCTTGGCAAAGAATTGGTGTGTACGCTGGAGCACAAATGCTTCGCATGAAAAAAACCGCTACTTTAGGCTCTGCATTAATTACACATAATATTTTGATTCCGGCTGGCTCAACTGTAAATACAAAGCTGCGTTTAGATTGGTACCGTTTTGGTGGATATTATATGTTTAATTTTTATCATAATAGGTTTATCGTAAAGCCAAAAGCGGAAGTGGATTTATGGGACTTTTCGTATCGCATTACTAATTTTAATGTTTTGCGCAAGTTTTGGCAGTTTGCTTTCCGACTTGGTGTTGATACCGACTATTATTTTACCAAGCGCTTATATTTTTCAGCTAACGCAGCAGTATCAGTTCCAGTAACATACCTGCAGATTATCACGGTCGACGGTAAGATTAATTATCAATTAAAGTCATGGAAGAAAGTGACGCCAGTTTTATTTGCGGGTATTAATTATACTCATATTGATTTTGAGGATAGGCAAAACATGCCGAATCATATTAACTACACTTCATGGCCGCGTGTGTTGTTAGGGTTTAAATTAAGCTTTTGAGGATCTGTCAATGCAAAAAACAATTTTAATTCCCGTTGCAAATGATGTTGAGGATATTGAAACAGTGGTTTTGATTGATGTTTTGCGGAGAGCTGAGGCACAAGTTATTGTTGCTGGCATTGCAGAGCGTGAGATTGTCGCTGTTCGCCAGACCCATATTACTGCTGATAAATTGTTAGTTGATTGCGTGGACATGAGTTTTGATTTAATTGCTGTCCCGGGAGGTATGCCGGGCGCTGAGCATTTGCGTGATAGCGAACTTCTGACATCGTTTCTCAAGCAGCAGCAAGAAAAAGGCGGATTATATGCTGGTATTTGTGCTGCACCAGTTGTTGTTTTGCAGCATCATGGATTATTAGAGGGCAAAAAGGCTACATGTCATCCTGCAATGATATCGCAATTGCAAAATGCTATTAACGACAGAGTCGTTGTTGATACTAACGTTATAACCAGTCAAGGTCCAGGCACTGCTCTCGAGTTTGCGCTAGTTTTAGTGGAGCTTCTGTATGACCAGGAGACTGCCGATAAAATAGCGCAAGCGATGGTCGTTAAATCCTAGGTTGTTTCATGCGCTTCTTTATATTTAATTCTAAAGAAGATGGCGTAGAATACTGGCACAATTAATAGCGTTAGTATTGTAGCAAAACCTAAGCCAAACATAATTGTAATCGACATGCTCTCAAAGAATGCATCAAACAGCAGTGGAATCATGCCCAGAATGGTAGTGATTGCAGCTAGTACTACAGGGCGCATTCTGCTCATTGATGAATCAATTAATGCTAATTTCGGTTGCTTGCCTTCCTTGATTTCAAGGTCAATCTGATCAACTAGAACCACAGCATTTTTAATTAGCATTCCAGAAAGACTTAAAAATCCTAAGAGTGCCATGAATTCAAATGCATTGTTGGTTATTAGCAATCCAAATGAAACACCAATAATCGACAATGGAACAGTTAACCAAATAACAATCGGTTGACGCATGGTGCCAAATAGGAACACAACAATAATAAACATGAGGAAGAAGCTAGCTGGTAGCTGAGAGAAAATTCCGGTTTTAGCCTTTGTGGCATTTTCAAACTCACCACCCCATTCCATAGTGTATCTCGGAGGTAGTTTCAACCCTTCCACCAAGGGTCGTAACTGCCTAAAGAGGATACCTGCCGGAATATCTTTTGAGTTACAGGAAATAGTAATCGTTGGAAGACGATTGCGATGATTAATAATCGCATCTTCCCAGACAGTTTTAAATTGCGTTATCGCCTGTGTAATTGGCAGGTTGGTTTGTAGTAAGGTGCTCCAAACGTAGATGTCAGCAATATTTGCAATATTCTGTCGTTCCTTCTCTGGCCAGCGCGCAACGATAGGGATTAAATCTTTACCCTTGCGATAAATACCAACACTTTTACCAGTAACGGCGATTTTAATGGCATCACTAATGTCTTGCCTGGTTAAGCCTACAGTTCTACCCATTGTTTCCGAATAGATTGGTTTTATAACTTTTACCTTTTGGCGCCAATCTTCACGAATATCTGTAGCGTGTGGGTTTTTACGATAAATCGTGCGTACTTGCTGTACCAGTTTGCGCAGGACAATTGGATCTGGTCCAGAGAGTCGCGCTTCAATTTTATAACCGGCGCCAGGCCCCAATTCAAAAAAGCGTGTATCTACTTCCGCGCTAAGATGATGTTTCTCAATATATGCCCGCGCTTTTTTTGCCACGACTGGAATGGTGGCATAATCTTTAACCCGGATTAAAAACTGTCCATACCCAGGGTTGGCTTTTTCAGGTGAGTAAACCAGGGTAAAGCGTAGTGCACCTGAGCCAACATATGATGAAACAGCTGCAACCTCAGGCAGTGATGAAATATACTTTTGAACTTCGAGCATTTTTCTCGCAGTTGTACGAATGTCAGTACCTTGTGGTTGCCAGTAATTAACCATTACATATGGCGTGGTTGAGTTTGGAAAAAATCCGGGCTTAACAAACTGAAAACCCCAAAGCGCCAAAGCAAACATGCCAACGACAACTGCCACCGTAACCCAACGGAAACGTAGGCACATATTTAAAAGTCCTTTATAGCCCCGATAGACAATATTTTTATAAGGATCTTTTTGTGTTTTGCCTGGTGTTAAAAATAAGTGGCAAAATAGTGGTGCGGCAGTAACGGCGAAGAACCAGCTGAAAAGTAGTGAAATCAAAAGCACATAAAAAAGAGAGCGGGCATATTCTCCTGTTGAATCCTGAGATAGTCCTATGGCGGAAAACGCTAAAACACCTACAACCGTAGCACCAAATAGTGGCCACAGCGTCTGTTTGACTACATCCTGGCAGGCTTTTAGTCGCTCAACCCCTTGTTGTATTTTTACTAAGATACCCTCAGTTACCACAATAGCATTATCTACAAGCATACCAAGCGCAATAATTAAGGCTCCGAGTGAAATACGCTGTAAATTAATATCGAAAATAAACATAGTGCAGAAAGTGGCTAAAATAGTTAGCAGTAAAATCACTCCAATAATTAAACCACTGCGTAACCCCATTGCGAGTAATAGCACGGCTAAAACAATAGCTAATGCCTCACCAAGACTTACCATGAAGTTTTTGATAGCAGTAACAACAAAGGCTGGCTGTTCATAAACTGGATGTAGGTTAATGCCAATAGGGGTATTAACAAGTATCTCTTTTAGCCGTTTTTGAACGACCTCACCAATCTTTACGACATTACCACCAGGGGCAAAAGAAATTCCAATATTTAGCGCCGGTTTATTATTATAGTAGATCATGCTGCGCGGCACTTCCTTATACCCATAATTTATTTTGGCAATATCACTTAGACGAATAAATGCTTTGGTTTTTGGGCTGCGAATTAAAATATTACCAATATCTTTCGTGCCCTCAGGTTTTCCGCCCATAGTTATGCGGATATATTCATCCCCAATTTTCGCATGCCCGGCATCAGTTACAGCATTTTGTGTTTTAATAATGTTGAAAACATTTTCCAGGGGAATGCCAAGTTGCGCCATTTTAGTGCGATTTAAATTTAAAAATATAGTTTCTTGTGGCATGCCGGTTATTGATACCTTGGCTACTCCAGGTACAATTAACAGTTGTTTTTGCACCTCTTCTGCAAAGTCATCGAGCTGTTTAAAATTAAAGCCGTCGCCTGTGACAGCATATAACATACCAAAAACATCACTATAGTCATCATTAACAATCGATGGCCCAGCGCCTGGTGGTAGCTTGCTCTGTACATCATTAACTTTACGGCGCAACTCATCCCAGATCTGCGGCAGATCTTTTGAGGTATACTTCTTGTCAATAACCACAGTAATTTCAGACATGCCGGCATTTGATAATGATTTAATATAATCAATTTGCGACATCTGCTGTATCGATTCTTCTAGTTTTTCCGTTACTTCTTTTGCTACTTCTTGTGGTGTGGCACCAGGATATTGTGTAAAGACTAGGGCTTCTTTGATGGTGAACTGTGGATCCTCGTAACGTCCAAGTTGCGTGTAGGCAAAAATTCCAAATAGAATGGTTACTACAACAATCATCCAGGTAATAACCGGTTTCTTTATCGAATAAGTAGCTATATCCATAATGTGTTTATCCTATTGAATGCGAACTTCTTGATCAGCATGTAATTGGTGAATGCCGGCAGTGACAATTCGCTCTCCTAGCTTTACCCCTTTGGTAATTAGAGCTTGGTTTTTACTTATTACCTGAGCTGTTACGGCGCGTTGACTAACTTTATTAGTTTGTGGATCAATTATCCAGACTTGTGCTTTGTTCTCTGTGTTGCTAAATAGAGATGTTGCAGGCACCAAAAAGGCAGTCTTATTTTCAGCGGTAGGAATAGGTGATTGTATTTCCACCGATACACTCATCCCGGGAAGGACACGCAAATCTTCTGGTTGCTGCATATTCAAGATAACCGTATATGTTTGGGTGTCTTGCTCAGCAGCTGAGCGGTATTCTTTAAATGTTAATGGATAACCTTTATGCGTCGCATTAAAGATAGCGCGGATCTTTGTTTGAACTTTGTGATCTCCATCCAGGGATGACAGCACTAATTGTTGTGGCACATCAATTGATATCTCTAACTTTGAAACGTCATCAAATGTTAATATGTGTTGCTTGGCTTGTACATATTGAAAGATATCGGCAACACGTCGCGCAATAATTCCATCAAATGGTGCCATAATTTTTGTGTTCTCAAAATCCCGCTTAGCTTTATTATAATTTGCGGTAGCGATCGCCAAATTGGCCGCTAATTTGTCATAATCCTCACGCGAAATATAATCATTAACAATTAATTTTTTGGCGCGATTATATTGCGATTGCGTAAAGGTTAATTTAGCTTTGGTTTCGTTTAGTGTCATTACATACTGATGATCATCAATTGCTGCTAATAACGCACCTTTTTTTATTTCAGTACCTTGTTTGTGGGGAATTTGCACAATCTTGCCGGGAATCTCAAAGGAGAGCTGTACGGTTCTATCTGGTTTAATAACGCCAGGGAAAACCCGCATAATATAGTCAGCATTTTTTTGTAGAACAATCGATTGCACAGGGCGAATTACCGGGCTTTTATCAACATCTTTTTTACTACAGCTGGCAACAGTTAATGTTAGAAGTGTTATAAAAGCTATTATATAAGTTTTTTTCATAATTGTTCCTTGTGTTGCGAGACTATATATTTGCCGACTAATTGCGCAATCAGGATTGTAAGATACATCTGTCCAGTCACTGCCTCAAGCCAAGAAAACACTTGGCTTAATTGTGTGATGGGTGTGATGTCTCCATACCCCAGAGTTGTTAAAGTGACAAAGCTATAATAAATAAAATCTTTAGTACGTTTTACTTCATAACCATAATTATGATCAAAATGAAAAGGACTATTGCTCAGATGATTTAACAAGGCGTATAAATTGCTCCAAGCCAAACCAATTAATAAGTATATACAGACTGCGGTAAACAGAGTGGCAACAGTGATAGCCTTTGTTTTAATTACCTGACTGAGACAGACATAAATCAGCAGAATAAAAAATATCGATGCTAGAATATATTGTGCATCCTGAATTATAGTGCTTGTTCTGAACAGGTCGTCAGCCCAGAAGAATGAGATGGTAATAATACCCGCGATACCAGCAGCTATCATGACAGTTTTCTGTTCATTGCTAAGATAATAGATACCGAAGATGATAATTGCAGTGAATACTATGCCGGTGAGATACCCTAAATGAATGTCCGTAATACTGGCTGCTGTGATGAAATATCCTACTAAAATTGTGAGCAAATAAAAGGATCGAGTTCTATACCAAGCTGGATTCATAGCTGGCAGTTTGTTTTTCTGTTGCATCGGCTCTCCTTATAGCAAAATTGTCCAATAACCCATAATTATAACCCAAAAAAAGCTTCTAATAAACAGATGGTTACGGGTTTGTTCGAGGTATCTCGTTGATTGTATGCTATTATCGAATGATTAGATTGAGAAATACCAATTTTTTCATTAGAATACCCACTCTTTTTCAGTCCGAGACAATACGCTGGCGTAGCTCAATTGGTAGAGCAGCTGATTTGTAATCAGCAGGTTGCGGGTTCAAGTCCCATCGCCAGCTCCATTAAAATCAATAAGTTATAATTATTTGCCCAGTGCCTCGCTTTTATAGTGCAACGTATGTGCAACGTTGAGTCGCTGAAACGTGAGTAGATTATGGGTGATATTGGGGGCTTTCCCAAATAAGGGGGCACGAATTAAGAACATAATACTCTCTCTCTAGATCTATAGTTGTTAAAATTACGAAAGCCATAAGCGCGTCGTTGAATGAGCTTCATCTTGGGTCTTGCCCAAATGTGGGGGTGTGTGTGCGGATCAAGAACATAATAAGGTCGAAACTAATAAGCGTATCAAATGGTAAAGAGGACCGGGTTTTTTCCCAATAAGGAGGCTCGAATTGAGAAAATGATGGATGGGTTGTGCAATATTTCGATTATTTATAGGGCTGGTTGTTCTTGATATTGAACAGTTCTATTTTGTATGAAATCCTCTAGGTCGCTAGATTTGTAGCGAACTCTGCCGCCAATTTTGACGTATGGAATATTGTATCGGCGAGTGCAGCGCCAAATTTGCAGGGTTTCGATTTTGATGCCAAGTAAATTTGCAACTTCGACAGGGGTTAAAAGTGCTTGCAATTGTTTTTTCATAAGACGTCTCGTTATGTGTTTTGTTGTCTACCCAATAATGGTGATTCAGACAGTGCTGATCTCTGTAATATAACTTTAGCATATGTATACGATTTGTCAAACCTTATTTGAGTATTCGCGTACGAAATCTACGTGTTGGGCTATCTCTGGCCAGCAGAAAGCAAGGTTTGAATGACTAATATCGCGATGATCTAACTTTTTTGAAAACAATCGCAAATAATCATGAAAATTTGTATTCATGTGCTACAGCTATTTTTACAAGAATTTTTTTGGTGCGATCTGTTGTTTGATTTTAGGAGATAGATCAAGCTGTTGATTCGGTTTTACTTTGAAAGTTCAAAGCGCTAATAGGAAGTAATGCTTTGAACGATTAACCTGGGGGCTTGTTATGTCTACAGCTCAGTTTTTTAAGCCAGGAGAAAATGTCCAAGGAGCAGACAAAGCGCTGGCAGTAGTGGTTTGGTTTTTCCAAATAAAGATGGTAAGCGCATGTTAGATATTAAAACCGCCTGGACGCATCTACTAAAAAGTGTGCAGATCGAGCATTTTCGTTGGCATGATTTGCGTCATCATTTTGCTAGCAAACTGGTTATGGCTGGGGCTGATCTAAATAGTGTGCGTGAACTGCTGGGATATGCGGATTTAAAAATGACATTGCGCTATGCGCATTTAGCTCCTGAGCATAAAGCTAAAGTTGTATGTGCCTTATTAGATGAAGGCTGATTAATATTGTGTGCCTACTTTATGCATATTGAGCCAATTTTCCAGGTTCTGAATCTTATACCTGATGGTTCTTCCGATTCTGATAAAGCTAGGGTCTTTGGGTTTGTTGTGTCTAAAAAGCCTTCACACCTGCGGTGACGTAAGAAGGATCTGCTCATGCCAACATGGGCGGCCTCTTGTTCATTCAGTGTGTATTTGTGTATTGTCGTTGTCATAATGTATATTCTCATGTTGGATATTTTTATGTTAGCATCAGAAGATTGTTTGTCAATACGATATTTGAAAAATAGTATACAGATGCGGTGCTGCTTTGATAGTAATTTGTTTTAGAGGGCGGGTATTATGCCAATATACTATTATTTCTTAACATAAGATTAATT
>JAGLTR010000015.1 GCA_023135155.1 Gammaproteobacteria bacterium | reverse complement strand
GTTTACATTGGTAAATGAGCATTTAAAATTTCATTTTTCGCCCGAAGATGCAGTGCTAATGGCCGTTCCCCGAGAAATGGCTGAATAGTTACAAACAACATTGAAAAACAACTACCATCCACGTTACGATATCAATCATGGTAAACCTAATCGACAAACAGCTAGTCAGCAGCGATGGCATAATCGATGTCGAAGCTTGGTTGCAACATATTTTAGAAAAACGCCAACGTCAAAAGTTAACACAAATAAAGCATGCCGCCACCCTGGCGCGATTAATTGGTGAAGAACAAGCCACACCCTACGGTGATTCTTGCCTACATCAAGGCTTTACGATAGCCAACATTTTGTCCGATCTAAATATTGATGATGACACCCTAACCGCAACCTTTATTTACAGCTGCGTACAACATGCAGATCTAAGCCTGGATGACGTGGAAGAACACTTTGGACCTGCAATAAAAAAACTAATTCAGAACACTAAACAACTCGATGGTATTTCAGATTTGTATGCCGCTGTCTCGCATCATAATCATCAACATCCAAAAATAGATGTTATTCGCAAAATGTTTCTGGCGATGGTTGACGATATTCGTGCTGTATTAATTAAACTAGCCGAACATCTAGCTATTATGCGCACCATAAAAAACTATAACCCGCGCAAACAACAGTTATTAGCCAATGAAACTAGTGCTATTTACGCACCATTAGCTAATAGATTAGGTATCGGTCATATAAAATGGGAACTGGAAGATCTAGCTTTTCGCTATTTAGAAACCGACAAATACAAAGAGATTTCCAAAGGCTTAAATCAACGTCGTATTGATCGCGACTTATATGTTGCGAATTTTATTACTAAATTAAAAGATATATTACATAGCGCCAATATTGAAAACCCTGATGTTTATGGTCGCGCTAAACACATCTATAGTATTTACCGTAAGATGCAACGCAAAGATGTCGATTTAAGTGAGGTTTATGATGCACTTGCTGTCAGAGTTTTAGTGCCAACACTAGATGACTGCTATCAAGTCCTCAGCCAAGTGCATGCTACCTGGCAACATATTCCACAAGAATTCGATGACTATGTCTCTGCCCCTAAACCTAACGGTTATCAATCTATTCATACGGCAATCATCGGTCCTGAAAATAAGAATATTGAGATTCAGATTCGCACCTATGAGATGCATGAAAAGGCTGAACTGGGAGTTGCCGCCCATTGGATCTATAAAGAGGGCCCGCAAAAAAGCTCAGATTATGAAGCTAAGATCGCGTGGCTGCGCGAAATAATGGCTTGGCAAAAAGAGGTTACAGCAACAGAAGATAAACTTGACGATGTTCACAAGATCTTCGAGGACCGAGTTTATGTCTTTACACCAAGTGGCGAAGTAATTGATCTCCCCACTGGCGCCACCCCGTTGGATTTTGCATATCATATTCATAGTGAAGTTGGACATCGCTGTCGTGGCGCTAAAATTAACAACCATATTGTTAATTTAACCTATAAATTACGCACAGGTGATCGTGTTGAAATAATTACCACAAAACAGGGTCGCCCAAGTCGTGACTGGCTAAACCCACACTTAGGATTTATCAAAACCTCTAAAGCAAAAGCAAAAATTCATCAATGGTTTAAAAAACAAAACTACGATAAAAATATAACCGAAGGACAAGAGCAACTTGAAAAAGAATTCAAACGCTTAGGACTAAAAAACATTAATATTAGCCATATCGCTAGCAGCCTACATCATAAAAAACCAGAAGAGATGTATGCTGCGATTGCTACTGGCGAAATAAAATTATCGGCCGTTATAAATTTAATTCAGCGGCAAGACCGTCAAGCAAAAGAAGATACTGCGCCACCACAAGTTGTACAACCAACTACTGACAACAAACCCAGCGATATCGAAATCCAAGGCATCGGCAGTCTACTTACAACCATCGCAAAATGCTGCTCGCCAATCCCAGGAGACGATATCATCGGCTACATAACGCAAGGCCGTGGCGTCTCAATCCATAAAAAAGAGTGTCCAAACATACTGCGAGCCCAAAATATTCGCGCGGAAAAACTAGTGGAAGTAAACTGGGGCACAAAATCTGCCGCTAAATATCCGGTAAATTTAGCCATAATCGCATACGACCGCGCCGGACTTATAAAAGACATCAGCAATCTGATAGCCAACGAAAAACTTAATTTAATTGGCCTCACCTCGAATGTTGACCGACAGGAACACCTTGCAACAATTCATCTCACAATTGAAATAGATGGCTTAAACTCATTAAGCAAAATAACCACGAAAATAAGTCAGCTTGCCAATATCATAGAAATAAAACGCAATTAAAATATCGTAAATTGTGATCACCTACTCATACCCCCAACCCATGCAAGGATAGTTAAAAGGCGAATCAGGGACTGTTGCAAGCTGAATTTACGCAGCAGTCCCTCCCCACGTTTTATTCTTTGGTCAAACAACGATGACAACAGTGCCAACATGAAACACCATTGTTATTCCGCTTTTCTACAACTCTAACACGGAATTCCCCCGCCGGTTTACTGTTTGACTGATAATACGTTTTACACCACTGCAACATAGTTTTATGTTTGATTTTGACATCTACTGGAACCACCTTCTTCAATAACTCAATTTTTTTCGTTTGTGGGTTCATTCTGCAAATTAGCGACACATTGCGTTCGGTTTGAGCAAAACTGATACAGCAAAACAAACCTAAGGTTATAGAAAACATTACAACTATAATCTTTTTCATTACTAAATCTCCTTTTTTATGTATTTTGATCCTAGAGTATAACCACGAGATCTTGACGGCACAACCCAGATATAAACTAACAGGTCAACCGCCAATCTAACTGACAGCTCATCGCAACATTAACCCTATTATCTGTTTGCCATTAATGCTTCAATCTCGCCAACTCTCTTGGGGACCCCAACAGTCAAAACCTCATAACCATCTTCCGTCACCAAAACCTCGTCCTCAATCCGGATACCGATATCATGCCATTTTTTATCAACGCCTGGAATATCGTCACGAATATAAATTCCTGGTTCAATAGTTAAGGTCATACCTGGTTCCAAAATGCGCCACATCTCGCCAATTTTATATTTACCAACATCGTGATCATCTAAACCAATCCAGTGACCAATGCGATGCATATAAAATGGCTTGTAAGCGCCCGCTGCAACTAAGCTCTCAACCTTGCCTTGCAAGATCCCTAGCGCGACTAATTTCTCGGTAATCAAGCGTTCAGATGCATGCTGTAGATCAATCCATGCAATACCAGGACGCACCATCCCTATAACTGCTTCTTGCGTCTCTAACACTGCCTGATAGATCGCCTTTTGTTCTTCGCTAAATTTACCATTGGCTGGAAATGTACGGCTAATATCAGCTGCATAGTGGTTATATTCAACACCAGCATCTATCATGACCAACTTACCATTTTCTATGCGCCGGTTATTTTCTGTGTAGTGCAATACACATGAACTAGCGCCACTTGCGACTATGTTTTCAAAGGCTGTGTCCTGTCCACCACCACGCACAAACTCATACATTAACTCGGCCTCAAGCTCATATTCGAGCATGCCTACCTGACAATGCTGCATAGTTCGCAAATGCGCAGCAGCTGTAATGTCAGCCGCTCTCTTGAGCGTCGCAATTTCCGCCTCATCTTTACGTAAACGCATCTCGTGCGTAATCTTGCCGATATTCACTAGGTCTGTCGGGACATTAACCCCCTGCCGTCCTTTTGACTCCAAGCGTTTAATCCAGTTCATGATTCTATGATCAAATGCTGGATGACCACCGGCATTATAAAAAACACGTTCGCGTCCAGAAATAATGCTTGTAATAATTTTACCAGCATCACGAATAGCAAAAGACTGATCGGCGCCATAATCGCGAACTGCGCCCTCTTGTCCGGCACATGGCCCAACCCACACTTCTAGTTCAGGGTCGTGCGGACGATTAAAGAGAATATATTCCCCCTCTTCGCGCCCAGGAGCGAAGACCGCAATTGCGTCCGTTTCGGTGAATCCGGTTAAATAAAAGAAGTCACTATCCTGGCGAAAAGGATAATATCCTTCACCATTACGCTTAATTTCTTTTGCCGCAAACACTACTCCAATAGAAGAATTTCCCAATTGATCAAGTAAATAGCGACGTCTTTTCTCAAATTCATTTCCAATTTTCATGACATTAACTCTCTTTGTTAATTTAAACAGTTAGCACTGTTGACCTCAAGGTTGTAAACCATTATATTAAACACTGTTTGTAATGTCTTGAAAATAGGAAATATGGATTGATTTACAATGAGTGAAGCACATCTAACTAATCTAAAGCTCAAAATAGAACATTTAATGCATAACCGTTCGCAATTAGCTCGTGAGAACAGAGCATTGCGTAATAAGTTGGCAAGAGCGATCCAAGAACGCGCCTCCCTGTCACATCAGAAAGAAACGATTTCTAAAAAGTTACGGAACTACATTTCACAAATTAAGGAAGAATTATCATGAGCACAGACAAGAACAACGTTACTGTTCGAATCATGGAGCGTGACTTTAACGTTAAATGCCCTGCTGACAAGGTGCATGAACTGCATAAGGCTGCGAAGTATCTTGATGGCAAGATTCGCGATATGCGCACAAGCGATAAAGTACTCAATCTTGATAGCTTAATGGTGATTACCGCTTTGAATATTACCCACGAACTCATGTCACAACGCAAACATAACCAATCTTACATGGATACTATGAGCACACAAATTCTTGGCCTGCAAGAAGACATCGAGGCCGCTTTAGCTGCTGAAGGCTAGAACCAAATTCATTTTAAAAAATCCCAGAAACTCTCTGGGATTTTTTTTGTCTCACGCCTTTAACTCTTTCTCAATCTATAAATAGCCAGTCATTCTGCGGCTTGACCGCGGAATCCAGATAATATCAACTCACCCTATTTTAATGGATTCTCCGGTCAAGCCGCAGAATGACTGATCTTTTTCTGAGCAACAGCTCTTGCCCCAATAAATATTCCAGCTATACTAAGGATCTCTGCGATATGCGTCAGTAGAAATAGTTCTTGAACCTATAAGCTTTTGCACGGGGTTTAAGCGCCTTAGCAATGTTGTGCATAGCGGAATGAGCTTAGCTCAAACCGAGAGCCTGAATTGCTAATCTTGATCCCCACCTGAACCGTAGGGTTCAGAACGCAAACCTACAACGGTATCGCGGAGCTTTTTTTAGCACACAGATGAGCATCTACAAATGGACAAACTACGTAAAAAAATTTGCTTGGAACGCAAGAAACTCTCTGAAAAAATACGTATCCACGCCGCACAAATAATCACTCAAAAATTAATCACCTCGAAGATTTTCAAAGAAAGCAATGAGATAGCAATATATATCGCAATCAATGGCGAGGTAGAAACACGCCTCATTATAGAAGAAATTTGGCGTGCACATAAAAACTGCTACGTACCATTAATTACAACAGATACAACCGCTCCCCTAGCCTTCATCTGCTATGAACAAAATGACCAACTTGTTTTAAACAAATACCAGATCCCTGAACCAGCAAACAAAGCAAGGCAGCACATCGAACCCGAGAAACTTGACCTAGTAATCATGCCGCTCGTTGCATTTGATTCCGATAACAATCGCATTGGCAAAGGTGGTGGCTACTACGACCGAACTTTTTCTTTTAGACGCACAACGCATATCCCCTCATTAGTTGGTATCGCCTACGAACTACAGCGCTTAGTCAAAATCGAACCGAACAGTTGGGACATTCAGCTTGATCAAATCATTACCGACGCCTAGGTTAGAATCTAATGATTCCGTGCAAAAACATCTCGAACCTATTGAAATAAAAAACTATTTTATAATCCCATTTTGATCGAAAAAATCCTATTAAAATCGCATAAAATTCAACACGAATCATCTTTGCAGACTGGGGCTGTTGCACCATAACCTCTAGTCTTATATGATAGCCCCACTTTCAACCCATCCTGGAGTCTGATATGTGGAAAACTTCTGAAGGCAGTACGGGTCGCTTAATCCAACTCTGCTTTGCCTATTTCTTCTTTTATGTAATCACTGGTGTAACAGTAAAATATTTCCAAAGCTATCCTGGCGGCCCAATGATGGTGCCGATCGAATATTTAGTTTATAGCACTATCGGTGGCGTCAGTGTCGCATTAGCTGTTGTTATCATCAGGAAGTGGTATAAATTTAAAACCGCTCTACCGAAAAAAATTGGACCATTCACTGTTCCAGGCGAATTTTTCTACATTATCCCATCGGGTTTTTGTACCGCGATTATTATTACTTTCACAACTTTAATGTATTCAATTAAAGGCGTATCAGTAATGGTCGCAATGGTAATTATGCGTGGCAGTGTAATTGTTATAAGTCGTATCGTAGATAGCATTCAAATTCGCCAAGGCATTTTACATAAAAAGGTCTATAAGGAAGAAAACTACGGTGTATTCTTTGCCTTATTAGCTATCAGTGTAAAATTGTTCTGGAGTGTATTTACGCAACAATCAGGTGACTTTGATTTCTTCACTCACCCTGCTGCCATGTCGATTTTATGCAGCTACATAGCCGCCTATGCTCTACGTATATACATCATGAACTACTTTAAAAACACACGACCCAAAGGTATTAAAGGTGACAACCGCGGATATTTTGCTATCGAACAAATATCAGCAACTACATTTATTTTAATTGCTGCATTTGCACTATTTTATTGGCCAATTAATTGGGGTGGTGGTATTGCGCTATTAGAGCATTATCGTTCAGCTGTTACCTTTAGCATCCCTTCTGGTGGCTGGGCAATATTAGCTGGTACCGCATTTGGTTTGGTTTCGTTCTTCTCCGTCTTTATCTTCATGTTTAAAGGCCGAACCGCAACTTTCGCAGGACTAGTAAACCGCTTAACTTCGCTACTTGCAGGAACCGCGGCAACTATAATTTCTTGGATGTTCCTTGCTGGAAAATTCCCAGAATTACAGGACTGGCTATCACTTTTCTTCATTATCGTTGCTATTGGCTTTATGACTGTAGCCGAGAAAAGACGTGCTCGCGAACTTCTCGCAGCCCACGAAATTGAAGACGATTCCGATAAATTAACACAAAAAGCATAAGGGGAAACCGATGAGCGCTAAAGTATTTGACGTAATTTTATTAACTGCCCTACCAGCTTCTGGAAAATCAGAAGTGCGTACTTACCTAGAGCATGGCTCGAAAGAAAAACGCGCTAAAGATTTTCATATGGGCAACACTATTCAATTAGATGATTATCCATATGTGCATTTAATGCGTCGATTTGACGAAGAGCTAGATGCACTTGGCAAACCAACTATGTTTTTCAAAACCACTGATGAACCATTTGTTGATCCACGCGAATGGGGAACACTGATTGAATTAGTTAATGAGGATTTTGATGATGTCATCAACAAAACAGAAATTAATCCAACAGATGCTTCCACATATGTATTTGACAGAATAGAAGCTGCTGCAAAAAAAGTTGGGCTTCCCAACCGTATAGCAACTGTAGATCCAGAGATGCTTACAGTTATTGCTGACAAATTGCGTGCAGAGTGCCAGGACTTTGTTGAAGTAAAACGTAAACTTTCACATGAATCTTTAGAAAATAAAACTATTGTTATTGAGTTCGCTCGTGGTGGACCACAAGGTTCATCTCTTCCTCTACCTGAAGGTTTCGGCTATCAATACTCTTTTGCACATCTTTCAGAGGAACTACTTAACCGCGCGGTTGTACTCTACATATGGGTAACACCTGAAGATTCACGTCGTAAGAACGAAGAACGTGCTAAACCTGATGAACAAGGATCTATCCTGCATCATGGTGTACCGCATGTAGTTATGATTAACGACTATGGTACCGACGATATCAACTACCTGATCGAGAAATCAGACAAGCCAAACACAGTTGTTGTAGAGGCATATGACAAGACATTCCATCTACCATTAGCGAAGTTTGATAACCGCGACGATCTAACCACCTTCTTACGTGAAGATCCAAGCGAATGGAAACAAGAAGATGTTGACGCTGTGCATGGCGGCTTAAAATCAGCCTTAGATGCATTAGCCGAAATAGCTCTTTAAATTAACAACAAATATATCGTAGAGACGCCCAACCTGGGCGTCTCTTTTTTTATATCCAAATTAGACGCGATGAATCGCGTCTCTACAAAAAAAGACGCATGCTATGCGTCTCTACGGTTTATATATACACTACTCTGTGTATCCTAAATCGTTTAATAAACGAGCGTTATCAAACCAATCTTTTTTTACTTTAACCCAGAGCTGTAAAAATACTTTTTCTTCGATAAGGTTCTCTATGTCTTTACGCGCTTCCATACCAACACGTTTTAACACCTCGCCTTTGTGGCCTACAACGATTGCTTTCTGACCAGGACGAGCCACATAAATCAGTGCTGCTATTCTTACAATCCCTGCCTCATCATCTTCAACATACTTTTCAATCTCTACAGTTAATTCATGCGGGAGCTCCTGACCCAATAGACGTGTCAATTTCTCACGTACAATTTCTGACACTAAAAAACGCATGCTTTTATCCGTCAGCTCATCCTCGTTATACTGTAACGGACCTTCAGGCAACAACTCATTAACCACCTTCTCCAAACGATCAATACTTGTACTGTTTTTTGCAGCTACTGGAATAATATCTTTAAACGGATATTTCTTCGTCAACTCTTCAATATAGGGCAACAAGTTTGCTCGATCTTTAATCTGATCAATTTTATTAATTACTAATATCACTGGCACTTCTGATTTTGTTATCTGCTGCAACACCAAATCATCTTCATCACGCCAACCAAGAGCATCGATAACAAAAACAATAACATCAACACCAACAATGGCGCCTTTAGTAGCCTGCAACATATAACGATTTAGCGCGCGCTTCTGGCTCTGGTGCAACCCTGGAGTATCGACATATAACGCCTGTCTATCGTCCTCAGTCTTAATACCAAGAATGCGATGACGCGTTGTTTGCGGCTTTCTTGAGGTAATACTTATCTTCTGCCCTAAGATGCAGTTCATAATTGTTGACTTGCCAACATTCGGACGGCCAATTAAAGCCACGTAACCACAATGAGTTTTCATAATTATTTTTTCTTTTTTTGTTCTTGTAACTGTTCTAAGAATTTTTCTGCTGCATCTTGCTCGGCTTTTTTTCGACTAGGTCCGTCTGCTTCAGTAATAATATCCAGCCCTTCTTCAGAGCAACGGACACTAAATACTTGATGATGACTTTTGCCACTGGTGGCAATTATTTCATATTTAGGCAACGGTAACTTTTGCGCCTGCATATATTCCTGCAGTTCAGTTTTAGCATCTTTAATATGATCAACAGTTAAGTTCTTTAACCTATTTTCATACCATTTAATTATTACTTTGCCACAAGTCTCAACGTCTGAATCTTGGAAAATAGCACCAATAATGGCCTCAACAGCGTCAGCTAAAATTGAAGAACGCCTAAAACCACCGCTCTTACGCTCACCAACACCTAAATGCAAAAACTCACCAATATCGAAGTCTTGCGCTATTTCCGCCAAGGTTTCGCGTCGTACTAAATTCGAACGCAATCTACTTAGATCACCTTCGCGATAAGCGGGATAGCGATTAAATAGTTCAGCCGCAATAACAAAATTCAAAATAGCATCACCAAGAAATTCTAAACGCTCATTACTATTATGCCCAACACTACGATGCCTTAAAGCAATATCCAAAAGTTGTGGATCTTTAAATATATAACTGATCTTTTTTTCAAGTTGATTTACTGACATTATTTAACAGCATCACCTATTCGGTGCCAACGCACACTACTAGTTTCTGAATTCCAGCTAAACCAGATGAACATCGCTTTACCAACAAAATTAGCTTCAGGCACAAAACCCCAATCACGACTATCATCACTATCATCGCGATTATCACCCATCATGAAATAGAAACCTTTGGGCACAACGATATCAAAACTACCAGTTTCTCCGCCGACCTTACGAATAAATATTTGATGTTTCACACCAACTAAATTCTCTAATTTACGCTGCACTGGAATTGGCACCATATCAGGCTCAACATCTAAGGCTGTACCTAATAACTTCTGCGCACAAATCTTACCATTAATCCTCAGAATCTTATTACGATAAACAATATGGTCACCTGGAACACCAACAACACGCTTCACAAATATAATTGATGGGTTATCTGGCCATCTAAATAAGGCTATATCACCACGCTTAGGCTCGCCTATCGCAACTATTTTGGTGTTGATAACAGGCAGGCGCAAACCATAAGCAAACTGGTTCACAGCGATAAAGTCACCCGGCATGATCGTTGGCTCCAAGGAACCTGTCGGTACGCGATATGGCTGCACTAAAAACGAACGAATCAGCAACACAACCAACAATACTGGGAAAAATGAACGTGAATATTCAATCAGTACAGAGGGCTTCTTTTTACCCGCCGCTTTACGCTTTTTGGCAAAAAAGATTATATCAATCAAAGAGATAACACCAGTCACTATAACCAAAAGCGTTAAAATCAACGGAAAATCGAAACTCATATTCATAAAAAACCCCTGTTATCAACAATTTGCGAATTATCGCAACTCACCTATGGATGTGCAAGAAGAAGATAGATGGCAGCGATCAAGCAACTAATCACTCAACCTTCAAGACCGCTAAAAAGGCTTCTTGTGAAACATCAACTTTACCGATGCTCTTCATACGCTTTTTACCGGCTTTCTGCTTTTCGAGCAGTTTACGTTTACGCGATACATCACCACCATAACATTTTGCGGTAACATTTTTACGCAGGGCTTTCACTGTTGAACGCGCGATAACTTTTGCACCGATCGCCGCTTGAATTGCAACATCAAACATTTGGCGTGGAATTAATTCTTTCATTTTTTCCACAAGTGCACGCCCTCGTGAGAAGGAATGAGAAGAATGCACAATCAATGCCAACGCATCAACCTTATGACCATTAATTAAGATATCTAATTTAATTAAATCAGACGCCTCGAAATGATCAAACCCATAATCTAAAGATGCGTAACCACTACTAACAGACTTTAAACGATCAAAGAAATTCAATACCACTTCTGCCATCGGTAGATCGTAAGTCAACGCAACTTGGGTACCAACATACTGCATGTTCTTTTGCGTCCCACGACGTTCTAAACATAGCTTTATAATATTACCAACATAATCTTTCGGTACTAAAATGTGAGCCTTAACAACAGGTTCACGAACCTCTGCAACATCACCTGGTTCTGGTAGTGCTGACGGATTTTCAATATGAATAATATCGCCGTTACGTTTTACAATTTCATAAATTACTGTCGGCGCTGTCGTAATTAAATCTAAATCATATTCGCGATGCAATCGCTCCTGCACAATTTCCATGTGCAACATTCCTAAAAACCCACAACGAAAACCAAAACCTAGAGCATCGGAACTCTCTGGCTCATAAACTAAAGAAGCATCATTTAAGCGCAGTTTTGCAAGAGCATCACGAAAGGCCTCAAAATCATCCGCGCTTACAGGATACATACCAGCATAAACTTGTGGGTTTACCTGTTTAAATCCTGCTAATGGTTCTGCTGCTAAATCGTTTGCCATAGTGATCGTATCACCAACTGGCGCGCCAAAAATATCCTTAATACCTGCCACAACATAGCCAACTTCTCCGGCTGACAACTGCATCTGTTTTTTGCGCTTCGGTGTAAAAATACCCAGTTCATCTATCAGATGATCTTTACCGGTACTCATAATACGAATCTTATCGCCTTTTTTGAGCACTCCATTTTTTACGCGCACCAAAGAAACAACACCCAGATAATTATCGAACCAAGAATCAACAATAAGCGCCTGTAACGGTGCGTCGAGATCACCCACTGGTGGCGGCACTTTCGCAACGAGCTCCTCTAATAGCGCATCGACACCCAAACCACTTTTCGCACTAACCTTAAGCGCATCAATTGCCTCTATACCAATAATATCTTCTATCTCTTGCATTACTTGCTCAGGCTCAGCGGAAGGCAGATCAATCTTGTTCAATACCGGAATAACTTCTAGCCCTTGCTCGATAGCCATATAACAAACCGCTACCGTTTGCGCTTCAACCCCTTGAGCTGCATCAACCAATAGTAATGCGCCTTCACAGGCCGCCAATGAACGCGATACTTCATAGGAGAAATCCACATGTCCAGGCGTATCGATAAAGTTCAGCTGGTACTCATAGCCATCTTTAGCCATGTATTTCAGCGTTACACTCTGTGCTTTGATGGTAATCCCACGTTCACGCTCGATATCCATACTATCTAATACTTGGGTACCCATCTCACGTTCAGTTAACCCACCACATATCTGAATCAACCGATCAGACAGTGTCGATTTACCATGATCTATATGGGCAATTATGGAAAAATTTCGTATCCGCTCTAACATGCGCGGTAGTATAAGCGTGAGGCCAAGTCTTGACAACAAGAGAAGCGTGTTGCAACAGGGCTATCCCATTAAAAACTTGGTCAAACCGCGGGACTTAACCATTTGTTTTTAGGTTGAGAACACTGCTCATGAGACAACCCCACATACTGCTATATAACTTCGAAATGTTTAAACTCCTGAAAAGGAATTTCATTCATAGTCACTTTAACAACCTGCGCAAACGCCGGGCCTTGATGCAACCACTCTGCTAGTTTTTCCACGTTATCCAGAGCGCCACAAGCAATAACCTCAACCTCTCCAGTTTCAGTATTACGCACCCATCCTGTTAAATTTAACTCACGCGCTTTTGCTTGTGTCGCGTTACGAAAACAAACCCCCTGCACTTGCCCGCACACAATGAAATGTTTACATATACGTTTCACACCTAAACCTTTTTAGTTAACAAGCGCTGTCGCAATTGCCGCCAACTCTCTGCGGTTACAGCATCAATGAATATTGGCACTGATATTTTAAAAAGTCTTCCTGACACTTTAAATCGCAAGACAATTAACCTACGAGAAATATATGTGGCCACCAATTCAGCGGACATAATATTACCTTCACTGTTTACCAAACTCCAACTCTCACCAATATGCTCTATTTTAACAATAGTCCTCGCACTATTTAGAATTACATATTTATTAAAATAATAAAGAAAGCTGATAAACAACAAAATCATACATAGTAACTTTATGTAGACTGGAACCGACAACAATATTACCGCCGTAATCGCACACAAGTGCACAATACCTAAAAAAAACGCAAATAATAAGGACCTTCTTATTTTAACTACAAAATCCATTCCTGCTACACTGCCTTTTTTATCTTAAGCAGATGCACTTTAAATATCAACGCTTCATTCGGTCCGATAACAGGCGGGTAACCTTGCGCCCCATAAGCTAGTTTCGCTGGAATATAAAACATCCACGTTCCACCGGTACGCATTAACTGTAGCCCTTGCTGCCAACCTTGAATAACGGTTGATAGCTGAAATGACACTGATTGTTTTCTCGCATATGAGCTATCAAAGATCTCGCCATTTAACAGACGCCCTTCATAATCCACAACTACTGTATCGTGCAGTTTAGGCTGTGTACCGCTACCTTTTTGCATAACCTTATATTGCAAACCATTAGGTAAAGTTACAACACCAGTATTCTGACGATTCGCTGCAAAAAATTCCGTCGCCAACTCCGTATTCTTTTGTGCCGCAGCACTCATCGTTTGCGATTGATCAACCTGTTTTTGTTGCAATGTGACATTATGGCGTTTTACCGTCAATGCATACAAAACAACCACTACAACCACAACCAGTACAACTACTAATATATATTTTTTCACAATCCTTCCTCCACATTATTATGACAATATTCGTAAAACATCATTACCAATAGCGACAAACATAATTGCCGCCAAAATAAATAAACCTATACGCACCGCAATTAATTGCACATTCTCCGGTATAGGCTTTTTAAATATCATTTCAATAACCAGCATCACTGCATTACCACCATCTAAAACTGGAATAGGCAGAATATTAATAAATGCCAACATAATGCTTAACATGGCCAGAAATGAAATATATGCAATAATACCATGCTGAAAAGCCTGTTCAGTTGCAGCAAATATTGTAATTGGTCCGCCAAGAACTTTTAGCGATATTTTGCCCATGGCTAGCTTCGCCAATACAATAAAATTAAAACTAAACAGCATCCATGTTTGACGCAATGATTGAATAAGTCCACCAAAAATACCGTAATTCCGTTCCTGTAACATATTACTCGGCCATTTGACCGGCAACGAACTAACGCCCAAATAACCTTTACTTTTCCAACCAGCTTGAAAACGACTACCAGTTTTTCCTGATAATTTAATAGTATGATGACCACGCGTAACAACAATATCCACTTGCGTCTGTGGATGTTGCGCAATATATCGAAGAAATTGCTGCCACCTTTTAATTGGTGTTTTATCAACACTGATAACGCGATCACCACGTCGCAAACCAATTCGAGAAGCAGGACTATTTTTTTTGACCTCATTAACTATTGGTCTAATAAAAGGCGTATACGGCTTGAACCCCAAACCTGCAATAGGGTCTGGATCTAACTTACTAACAGACCAATTTTGCAATGCCAATACATGACCATTGATAGTCATCGTATTTTTATCGCCCAAGCGTTTCACAATAGCGATTGCTGCCTCCTGCCAACTTGCAACAGGCTTGTTATCAATCGTTCTAAGCAGCATACCTGAGTACAAACCAGCTTCTGCGGCAATTGAATGCGGAACTACCTCACCTATTACTGGCTTCGGTCCCTTGATTCCAATCGAGAACAGCAACCAGAAAACCAATATCGCTAATAATAAATTCGCAGCCACGCCTGCCAACATGATTAACAATCGACGCCAAGCTGGTTTGGCATTATAAGAATCATCATTCAACTTCACATAGCCACCGAGTAGAATCGGTGCCAATACATATTCAACGCCACTTTTACGACTCTTGAACTTACACAGCGCCCGCCCAAAGCCAATAGAGAAGCGCTCTACAGTAACTCCCAATATACGCGCAACACAAAAGTGCCCAGCCTCATGAATCAAGACCAAGAGGATGATGGTTACAAGAAAGATGACAACGTTGCCTAGCATATCCATAACGGTCTCATTATAACGGCCAACACTACTATGCAAAATATAGTTGTGTTAGAATATTTACGTTTTTAACGATGAAAGGAGCTATCATGACAGAACCAACTCTAAAGGAGAAGCTATCAGTTAAAGAAAAATGGATCCGTCTTATCTTTATGATCTTTTTCGTACTGGTAACATTTCTCACCAGAATTCTAATTTGGGTTATCGCCGCATTTCAGTTTATTTATACAATGCTCGTTGGCAAACCCGCAAAAACTCTTTTACCATTCTCTGAATCCTTAAGTAAATATATCTATCAAATCATGGAATATTTAACTTACGTAAGCGAGCAAAAACCATTCCCGTTTGAAGCTTGGCCTACGACAAAAGAAAAACATAAGAAAATAGAAAAATAGTAAAAATCATTACTTATTAAAAAGGGGCTTCATGCCCCTTTTTAATTATCAGCGTCCTCCCAATATGGGACTGGAAGTCTCAGTCTCCGAATCATAATCCAACCTACCATCATCACCCACCTTTTCAACACTCATACCACTGAATGAAGCCGTCAAGTCAATCGCGTTTTTCAAACATTCGCCAGCCTGACTCCACATACTTTGATTTTCTTCAAAGTTAGCATATTGCCGAAGTTGTTTTAAATCTAATTGCAAATATTTATTGTGCCCCAATGCTCCCTTGGTTCTGCAACAAAATCTCCAAAACGACTTACTACCATCTACTGCATACAAATCAACCAGCAACGCATTTGCATTAGTTTTATCTATATCCGTAGTAGTAGCATAGAAAAAAATCTCGTATAATTTCTGTAAACTCTCGCCGATTAACGCCAATACCATTACAGCAGCATACAGACCTGGTAATTGTTCTAACCCCCGCTCAACCGATATATTTAAACTCTGCAAAGCACACAATGCTTCTCTAATTATTTCGGCATATTCACCGACCGCATAGTAACTTTTCCCTTCCTGAGCCAAATCCTCTGCCGCCTGCAAAAGATTGTCGCGCAAGAAAGCGCGCAACTCATCTCTTGCTTCACTATCTTGCAAATTCTGCTTAATCTGTTGCAACAGTAGGTCCAATTGTTCAAGCGACATTAAATTATCTACAACTGTTAACTCAAGATCGTCGCTATTAAATTGCCAATGCATAAAATAATTGCGAATATTAGCAACGCTCTCATAAGCGCGTTGATCGCCATAACATAAAGATTTTAGTCGTTCAAATAATCTTAAACAATACAATTGAAACACATAATGCAGTTGTCGTTTTTGACTTACATCATTGCTAGATCGATAGACTGAGATAATTTCTATAATGGCTGCAATATTCGTTATTGGTTCTGATAAATGCTCAGCTGTAATAGTGATCTCGCGTCTAGGAGACCTACCTTTATTGACGACAATAACCGCTTCTTCTTGCTTTTCAGGCGTGGCTCCCACACTCATCGCATTTAATGTAGGACCAGATGGTTCTTTCTCAATATTGCACTCATCGCCGCTACCCTCACTACTACTAGCACCGCTATCAAAAAAACTTGGCGTTGATTTTTTTCCCACAACTTCCAACGCAGAACAATCTCCATCAAGCAACTTCAAAGCATTTGCATGTCGTTTCTCTAATACAATCAAACCATCACTAATTGCTTGACCATACTTTTTGCATTCTTCTATGATAGTGCGACAACCAATCCGTAGTAACCCTATATCATTGGCGTATTGATTAAGTTTCTGCTCATTCTCTTGCGACAGTTGTTGTAGTTCCGCACATATTTTCTCCAATGAATCAACTATAGCGCGACCATTTTCAGTTGTTGACTCCATCTCGACTTGTCTACTTACAAAATCGTCGCAAAATACAATCAATTCCCAATAATCGCGATGATACAATTTTTCAATCCTACTTTTGGCTTTGCACCGAACATCGCAAATCGCACTAACCCGCTCAAGATTTAACGACTCCAAGACCTCATTAATATCGTCCTTTAATTGTTGGCATTCGTCTAGTTTCTCTGCGATCTTTTGCTCAAATAAATGTAATTTATATTCGCAAGAGCACTCTACCAATTCTTGTTTTATTTGCGAAATTTTATGCTGTGGTGGTTTTATGTGGCATTTTTCATCATCCAGCGTAACGATCAAACAATCGTTGGTTACCATTATATTGGACTCACCAAATAACTGCTTAAATAACGCTCTAATGCCAAAATCAATTATTGAACCGTCAAGACATATTTCTCCAGCAAAAGATCCCCGTCTAGCGTACATAGTATTTTTGTATTCTAACTTCAAACTATAACAACTATCCTCTACCCACTCCCAATTTAAACCGACAAAATCCTCTGTAATATTATTTAAATCAGTCAACCTAGCTACGCGATCGAGTTGCGAATCTAATGCAAGCTTGCGTCTAATCGCTCGAGCAACTTTCATTTTTCTGGAAATAACCCACGTAGCACCAAAAAAAGTAAGAATTACAGCAACTAGTGCTAATAAACGAGGCCAATGATATAAAAGTTTCTCTTGCACTTGCACAGCAAATGGTTTCGGCCCAATCAATTCAACAATCCTATCAATTCTGGCTCTAATATTCTCGCCTACTCTATTATACGTATCTATACCATAGTGTCTTAACGTTTCTTCTATGCACGATATACATTTGGCTTGGTCATTTAGCATCAACAATTTTGCCGCCTCTTCAAGATCTGCAATTGCCTCGTCATCCTTATTTAATCTAAATTTCACCTCACTCATCAAAAGAAGCAACTCAGGAAACGTCTTCAGATCTTTTTTCTGGTCATATAATAATGAATAGTATGGTATCAACTTATTGAGCTCATCCAACCACTTCCTGTCTCGACAATTGTCATTATCACTGCATTCGTATGGAATAGCATCCAAAGCCTGATCATATACACGCATAGCAATTGTAGCCTCTAACACTGGTATATTATTATCAAACCATATTTTTACCGGATCATTTTCATCAAATCTTGCGACGACACCTTTGATGTCTATTAGATGACTGCGCGCCATATCGATCGAGCTTTTATCCAAATAGTAACTAACATATATCATTCCTCGATATACATATATTTTATTCCTAATAAAAGAATGCTCTTCCCAGTCAGGATATTCTCCCTCAAACTGGAGCATATATTTCCTTAATAAAACAACATTAACATCTTCACCGTCTACTAGTAGACGCAAAATTTTATCGCTCCAAACCTGCCAATTCTCTAATATATTACTAACGAACTCTTCACTTTGCGCCCCTGAAACGACAGTTAATGATTCCTGCTTAATCAGCCTGACAATCCCACCTATTCTGACCTTATTGTCTGCATAGTCCAAAAAACTCATATCTTCATAAATTTGGTCAATTATCTCTTCTATCCGCGATACACGCTCGGCTTTATCATTCCTCATCGCTAACTTTACCGCTTCCTCAAGATCTGTTATTGCCTGCTCATATCTTCTGAAACCAACATTCAAGTTATATCTCAATAAATATAATTCAAAAGGCTTGTTTCGAGTGCTTTCATTGTTTGCTAAAACCGGAAAATACGGCTCCAGCTTGTATATTTCTTCTATAGCCATTTCTCGCTGACAAGTTAAATTGCCGTTGCATTTATTCGGTATTGCCTGTATTGCCAGATTATAAACCCTTACAGCAATTGTGGCCTCAAATTCTGGCAAATTATGATCACACCAGATTTTTACTGAATCATCTTCATTAAGTTTCGTGGCTAGCTTTTTGGCTTCGATCAAAGAACTACGCGCAACATCTAGCAAATCCTCGCTAGAACCATAGTAAATAGCTACTATCTTCTCATATAAATATATTTTATCTTTAATAAAAGGGATATTACCCCAATCAGGATATTTCTTAATAAACTCAAGCAAATACTGGCTTAATAAACTAACATCAACATCGTCACCATCCTTAAATAGTTTTAAAAACTTATGACTCCAAGCTGGCCAATCCTGCAATATACGATCACGATTGCGGATACTTCGTGCTTTTAAAACGACAGGCTCGTGAAATATAGTGACAGGTTGTTCGGCACTTACTAAACCAAGCTTTTCTGCACTATCACTCGATGCAGGATTTGGCTGTGCAGAACAAGTGCTATTAGACGCACGTAATCCCCAAGAAACAACTACATTGACCGAAGAAGTTGGAGGCCTTGGCCTACTAGACTTTGTAGGCATAGCGGCTGCACCAACAACACTACAACTTAAAAATTTCAGGCCCGCAAACAACTGCGAAACAGCAATAACGGCTAAAAATACACGCTCTCCTCCCGTTAACTCTCTTTTTTGAGAACTTTGACCATTTCCTCTTTTATTTCTTGCACTCGACGACTCATGAGGCTGTAGCGCGCGCGGAAACAATCGCCTATCGTACCGACTACTTCGTCGTTTATATCCTGATGTCTTATTACCTCTACCCATAGAAACTGAGTATAGAACTAAAAACTAGATATATGTAACCGTATCAAATACGGTAAGATGCGAAAAACTCGCCTAAAAATAATACTAATTCAACTTTCCGCAACACTGCTTATATTTCTTACCAGACCCGCAAGGACACGGATCATTTCGACCCACTTTTGGACCAGTGCGTACAACTGGTTGTTGCGCTTCAAACTCTCCTTCCTGACCTTCGGCTTCGCCTTGGAAAACACTCCCGGCATCAGCGTGTTGGTAATTCATGTGTCTTGCTTGTTGTTGTGCTTGACGACGCTGTTGATTTTCCATCTTTTGCAGATCTTCTTCAGCTTGTATTTGTACTGAGTGTAATGCGTTTAAGACATCATATTTTAGCGTATCCAACATCTCGCTAAACATTTTAAACGCTTCACGCTTATATGCTTGCTTTGGATCTTGCTGCGCATAACCACGCAAATGAATTCCTTCACGCAGATGATCCATTGAGGCTAAATGTTCTTTCCACTGTATATCTAATATCTGCAACATAAGGTTTTTTTCCATCTGCCGCATTATCTCTGGACTAATATTTTCCTCTTTAGACTTATAATGACTTACAAACTCAGCAAGTATTTTTTCACGCAGAGTCTCTTCATGTAGCTCAGAATCCTCTTTTAACCAAGTGCTAATAGGCATTTTTATCAAGAAATCTTGCTCAATTTTGCGCTCGAGGCCTGGAATATCCCAATGTTCTTCAACGCTTTGTGGTGGAACATATACATTAATTAAATTATTTACGACATCTTCACGAATTGCATCGATCGTTTCAGAAATATTTTCTGCTGCCATTAATTCATCACGCTGCGAATAAATTACTTTACGCTGCTCACTAGCAACATCGTCATACTCCAGAAGTGCTTTACGCATATCAAAGTTATGCCCCTCAACTTTACGCTGTGCATTCTCAATGGCGCGTGTAATAAATGAGTGCTCAATCGCCTCATTCTCTTTCATACCTAAACGCTTCATGATTGCACCAACACGCTCGGAAGCGAAAATACGCATTAGATTATCTTCCAAAGAAAGGTAGAAACGCGACGAACCCGGATCACCCTGACGACCTGAACGACCACGCAACTGATTATCAATACGACGTGACTCGTGACGCTCTGACCCGATCACGTGCAAACCACCTGCAGCAAGCACCTGTTCGTGACGCTTTTGCCAATCAGCTTTTAACGCAGCTATCTGGTCATCCGTCGGATTCTTTAACTCTTCCAATTCAACTTCAACATTACCACCCAAAACAATATCCGTACCTCGACCAGCCATATTAGTCGCAATAGTAATGGCGCCAGGGCGACCTGCTTGCGCAATAATTCCAGCCTCACGCTCGTGTTGTTTAGCGTTTAATACTTCGTGTTGAATTTTATCTTTCGTTAATAGTTGCGATAGATATTCAGAAACTTCCACCGATGCAGTACCAACTAATGTCGGCTGACCTTTCTTCTGGCGCTCTTTAATATCGTTAATTACCATATTAAATTTTTCACGTGCTGTCAGATAAATCTGATCGCCATGATCTTTGCGAATCATTGGTTTATTTGTTGGTGCAACAACTACGCCTAAACCATAAATTTGTCTAAACTCGAATGCTTCCGTATCAGCAGTACCGGTCATACCGGCTAATTTATTATAGATTCGGAAATAATTCTGGAAAGTAATAGATGCTAAGGTTTGATTTTCGTTCTGAACTTTTACGCCCTCTTTAGCCTCTATAGCTTGATGCAACCCATCAGACCAACGTCGGCCATCCATCGTACGACCAGTGTGCTCATCAACAATCACCACTTCACTGTTTTTTACAATATAATCTACATCCTTATGGAAAAGTGCATGCGCGCGCAAACAGGCATTTAAATAATGCATATAGATCATATTTGCCGGACTATAAACACTCTCGCCTTCTTTTAATAAATCAGCCTCAACTAATAAATGTTCAACTTTCTGATGTCCAGCCTCAGATAAAAATGCCTGCTTAGTTTTTTCATCTAATAAATAATCTCCAGGACCTTCATCTTCTTCCTGCTTCGTTAATTTTGGAATTAGTTTATCAATTGCGATATATAATTCAGAACTATCTTCACTTGGACCAGAAATAATTAATGGCGTACGCGCCTCATCAATTAAAATAGAGTCAACCTCATCAACAATCGCATAATACAAACCACGCTGTACTTTTTCGTCAGTGGTAAAGGCCATATTATCGCGCAAATAATCAAAACCATATTCATTGTTTGTACCATAAGTAACATCGCAAACATAGGCTTTTTGTTTCTCTTCATGCTGCTGATTCGATAAAATCACGCCAACTGTTAAACCGAGAAACCTGTAGATCGGCCCCATCCATTCAGCATCACGACTAGCAAGATAGTCATTTACTGTAACAAGATGCACGCCTTTCTGCGGAATAGCATTAAGATAAACCGGCAATGTCGCCACCAAGGTTTTACCTTCACCAGTACGCATCTCGGCAATGCTACCACCATGCAAAACCATACCACCAACCAACTGCACATCGAAATGTCGCAGACCTAGAGTTCGTACACTTGCCTCGCGGACAACAGCAAACGCCTCAGGAAGCAATTGATCAAGAGTCTCGCCTTTTTTATAGCGCTCACGAAATTTATCCGTCTTCGCACGCAATTCATCATCAGAGAGCGCCTGCATTTTGGGCTCTAGTAAATTGATCTCACGGGCAATTTTATGTAAGCGTTTCAGGGTGCGTTCGTTGTTAGTACCGACAACTTTGGTGACAATTTTAGTAAACATGATCCATTTATACCTTGTTTTTATTACTCAAATGCAGCGCGTTAAATTTATAGTAAACAGCTACACTAAACGCGGCATTGTGTCATATAATGCCGATGATGACAATTTCCAAACAACATGCAAAATCAATTGGCGAACTGCTCAACAGCAAGACAGGACAGCTCCACAAGCTCATTCACCAAACTGAAGAACTGCAACATCTGGACAGACTTTTTCGTCAAACTCTCGATAATGAACTTGGCGGTCACTGCCATGTTAGTAAGTTTGATGGCACACACATGATACTAGTTGTCGACAATGCCAATTGGGCGACAAATCTTCGCTATGGCCTGCCAGATATCATCAAAACTCTGCGTGTACAACCTGAATTTAAAGGTCTGAAAAAGATTAATTATAAAGTTAATCGTTATTGATAGTTCGGAGATATTTACAACAACAAGAGACGCATGCAATGCGTCTCTACGGTTTAATATATAATAAATTATGCAGCTTCGATTGCTGGCGAGAATGTAAACGGCGCTTTGGCGTTATCTGCAAAAGTTACAACTTCCCACGCCTCTTCATGCGCCAATAAAGTATTCAATAACATATTATTCAAGGCATGGCCTGATTTAAATCCGGAAAAAGCACCGATTAATTGATGACCCAAAAGATATAAATCACCTACAGCATCTAAAACTTTATGTTTTACGAATTCATCCTTATAACGCAAGCCGTCTTCATTTAGCACACGATAATCATCAACTACAATTGAATTCCCTAAACTACCACCTAAGGCTAAATTATTAGCGCGCAAACATTCGAACTCGGACAAAAACCCGAAAGTACGTGCACGACTTACTTCTTTAATAAAAGAGTGTTTTGAAAAATCTATTACAGCATCTTGCTGACTATTACGAAAAATAGGATGATCAAAGTCAATTTTAAATGAAACTTTAAAACCATTATATGGTTCTACTGAAGCTTTTTTCTCGCCACTTTTAACTTCAATTTTACTTTTAATACGAATAAATTTCTTTAACGCATCCTGCTCTTCAATCCCAGCAGATTGCAATAAAAATACAAATGGACCCGCACTCCCGTCCATAATTGGAACTTCTGGAGCACTTACATCAACATAAGCATTATCAATTCCTAAACCGGCGAAAGCTGACATTAAATGTTCAATAGTAGAAACTCTTGTAACGCCTTTAACTAAAGTTGTAGATAAACGTGTATCACCAACATTTTTGGCTAATGCTTGAATCGCAACTGGATTGGCTATATCAGTACGAGAAAAAACTATCCCTGTATCAGGGGCTGCAGGTCGTAGTGTTAAATAAACTTTTTCGCCAGTATGGACGCCAACTCCTGTGGCTCGAATTACGTTTTTCAAAGTGCGCTGTCTAACCATTCTCTGTATATCCTATGTGGTCATAAAGGCCGGCATTTTAACATAAGGTTTGTGAAAAAAGTAGCTCTAGGCTTTACCCCATCTACGGAACAAACTATTCGCTATCATCTTGTCGACGCAAAAAAGCGGGGATATCAAGGTACTCCATATTCTTATCAAACTCGCCAGCAGGAATGTCTTTTACTTCTTGGGGCTGATTCCTCATCACTGTTGGACGCTCCAACTTATGATAATCAACGGTGCCATCACGCTTAGTAGTCTCTGTAACCTTTATTTTGGGATCAATAATCTTTTCACCCTGCATGCCTAAGCCTGTTACCACAACTGTAACACGCAGTTCATCGCTCATATCAGGATCAATAACAGTACCAACAACAACAGTCGCATTCTCTGAGGTGAAGGATTTAATGACATCACCAACCTCTTCAAACTCACCGATTGTCATGCTTAACCCAGCGGTAATATTGACTAACACACCACAAGCACCACTAAGATCGACATCTTCCAATAGTGGGCTAGAAACTGCAGCTTCTGCAGCTTCAGTGGCACGCTGCTCACCACGCGCGGTACCAGTTCCCATCATGGCCATGCCCATTTCTGACATAACAGTACGTACGTCAGCAAAGTCGACATTAATTAAACCAGGACGAGTAATCAAATCCGCAATGCCCTGCACTGCGCCCTGCAAAACATTATTTGCAGCTTTAAAAGCGTTTAGTAAGCTAATGTTTTTACCCAAAACTGACAATAATTTGTCATTAGGAATCGTGATCAATGAATCAACGTGACGAGCTAAATTTTTAATACCATCATCAGCAACTAACAGACGTTTTTTACCTTCAAAAGAAAATGGCTTGGTCACCACAGCGACGGTTAAAATACCCAACTCTTTAGCAATCTCAGCAAAAGCTGGAGTTGCACCTGTTCCGGTACCACCGCCCATACCACAAGTAAGAAACACCATATCAGCGCCATCAAGAATATCGCGCACACGATCACGATTCTCCTCTGCCGCCAAACGTCCAATTTCTGGATCAGCACCGGCACCTAAGCCCTTGGTAATCTCATTACCAAGTTGCATCAGCGTTTTTGCGCTAGCATTTTTCAACGCTTGAGCATCAGTATTAGCGCAAATAAAATCAACGCCATCAACGTTCTCACGAATCATATGATCAACAGCATTACCGCCACCACCACCAATGCCAACTACTTTAATAATTGCATTTGTAACCTGATTTTCTGATAACTCAAACATCACGCTATCACTCCTACTTACTTAACTTTAAAAATTACCCTGAAACCAACTTTTCATCCGCGACCACAAACCCTTCATGCCCACGGTCAACTTAATCTCTTGCTGCCCATCACCCTGGTCTTGATAACCAGATAGCAACAATCCTACGCCTGTAGCGTAGATAGAATTATTCTGCACATCAGTAATGCCTTGAATGTTCTGTGGAGCACCAAGACGAACCGGCATTTGAAACACTTGTTCAGCCAACTCGAGTGCGCCCTCTATTTTCGAAGCGCCACCTGTTACCACCATACCTGCAGGAATCAAGTCACCAAAACCACTGCGTCGCAACTCTGCTGACACGAGCGAAAACAACTCTTCGTAACGGGCCTCAATAACCTCAGCTAACGTTCTTTGCGATAAGTCTTTCGACTGCCTCTGCGCAACTCCAGGCACTTCAACTGTACGCGTATGATCAGCTAAGCGGGCTAAAGCAGCACCAAACTTAATCTTTATCTCTTCGGCATGCTTCGTCGGCGTTCTTAACGCTACAGCAATATCGTTTGTTACTTGATCACCTGCGATCGGAATAACTGCTGTGTGGCGTATCGAGCCATTTGTAAAAACAGCGATATCAGTAGTACCACCACCAATATCAACCAAACAAACGCCAAGCTCTTTTTCATCTTCACTTAAAACCGCATGACTTGAAGCCAACTGCTGCAAAACTATGTCACTGACTTTTAGTCCACAACGCTCAACACATTTGATAATATTCTGTGCCGCACTCACACTACCTGTAACGATATGCACCTTTGCCTCAAGGCGCACTCCTGACATACCAATAGGCTCTTTAATGCCCTCTTGGCTATCAATCACAAACTCTTGCGGCAGAATATGTAAAATCTTTTGGTCTGCTGGAATAGCAACAGCGCGTGCCGCATCAATTACACGATCAATATCAATCTGCGAAACTTCATTATCGTGAATGGCGACGATACCATGGGAATTAAGACTTCTTATGTGGCTACCGGAGATTCCAGTATAGGCTGAGTGGATCTCACAGCCAGCCATTAATTCAGCTTCTTCAATAGCGCGCTGGATCGAGCTTACCGTTGCCTCGATGTTTACAACAACGCCACGCTTTAAACCTTTCGATGGATGTGAGCCAATTCCAATGACCTCAACATTACCATCCTGATTAACCTCACCTACCAAAGCTACAATCTTGGTAGTTCCAATATCTAGACCAACAATCAAGTTGTTATCGATTTTTTTTGCCATCTTACTTTAACTATCTCCATCTAAACTCTAAAAGCAGCAAAATGACTTAATGTATTTTCTAGCTTATAAAAACGCCTTATTTATTAATAACTTCATTGGCGACGAGCTAAATACAAAAAGCTACGAGGTGGTAGCTTATCATAATGGTTAAGACGAAAAAATCACTTCATGAAAAAATATTCGCAAAAAAACACTTGAAATAAAACAATAAATTAACAAGTTTATGTAACCAGTTGATTGACAATATTATATTTATTTCTTCCAGTGAACCGCAACGCCGTTACGATAACGCAGATCAATTTTCGCAACAGCGTCACCCCTACCCCCAATGATTTTTGGGTATAGCGCAACCAAGCGAACAACCTTAGATAAAATTGCAACCTTACCAAGCTGTACAATAATGCCATCATCAAGCTGCATTGCCCACATACGATCATTATTCATCTCTAACTTCACTACATGTAACCCCAACAACCCGACCTGCTGCGCTATATGTTGATAGAGACGCCACGCTTGTGCTGACTGATCATCTGGAGCCACTATAACGGGCAGATCATTTGCCGTAATTTTTTCTGGTGTAAATAGATCACCTTGCGCATTAAAGAGCGAGTCATCATTCCAGCGCACCACTGCTTGCTGCTCAACAATCTTGACTATAATTTTTGCTGGCCAAACACGACGCACAACCACCTGATAAATCCACGGAATATCAAGCAATTGCTTCTTGAGCGACTTTGCATTTAACGCAAAAAAACTCTGCTGTGAAAAAGGCGCGATTACCTTTTGAATAGTCTGCGGGGCGATGTGCTGATATGAGGCCTGGATCTCGACATCATGTATTGGGAAATATGCAGGATTACGCAATAAAACCCACGCCCAAATCAACAAAACAGCAACGCTCACTAGAATAAATATTTGCAATGCACTCTTTATACTAAGCTTTCCAAACATGAGGGCCCCTAATAATCAAAATTATCTAGCGTAAAGTAAATGCCAAGATTTTCCAAATCAACTCATCAAAATTAATACCAACATGTTCCGCAGCTTTAGGAACTAAGCTATGTGAAGTTAAACCAGGAATAGTATTTACTTCTAGTAACCAAATCTTGCCATTTGCATCTTGCAAAAAATCCACCCTACCCCAATAACGACAACCCGCAGTATGAAAAGCCGCCAACGCTATCTCTTGCATCTTTTTCTGCACACTTAAATCCAAATCACAAGGACACAAATAACCAGTGTTATCATTTTTATACTTAGCGTTATAGTCATAAAAGCCCGCTGATGTGGTAATTTCAATTACCGGCAAAGCCTCATCACCCAAAATACCTACGGAAAATTCTCGCCCCTCGATCCAAGGCTCCAACATAACCTCTTCACTGAATTTTTTCGCATATGCATATGCCGCTGGAATTTCATCTACTGTCTCAACCTTCGAAATACCACAACTGGAGCCACTACAAGCAGGCTTCACACAAACAGGGAAAGAGAAATTTTTATTCAACGCAGCCAAAGAATCATCCTTAGAAATAACCTTAGTCGGTATCACCGGAAGCCCAATCCCTTTCCAAAATAAATTGCTGCGTAACTTATGCATTGTTAGCGATGAGGAAGCAACATCACTGCTTGCATAAGGAATATCCATAACCTCCAGCAAACCTTGGATTACACCATCCTCACCCTTTGTGCCATGCAGCGCAATAAACACCCTATCAGGCCTGCGCGCCAAAAGCTGGTCGACAACCGTTTTATCAACGTCAATAGCATATGCATGCACACCTTTACGCAACAATGCGTCTAAGGCACACTTACCAGAAACCAGAGAGACCTCACGTTCTGCTGAGTCACCACCCATTAACACTGCAACTTCACCAAAATCTTTTGCTAAAATCCGCTTAGTCATACCCTAAAATCCTCACTTCAGGAACAAGCCCTACACCAAACTTCGCTTGAACCTCAGCTTGCACATCCTGCATTAATTGTAATACGTCAGCTGCTGTAGCCTTACCTCTATTAACAATAAAATTCGCATGCTTCTGCGAAACCATAGCATCACCAACAACCATACCTTTTAGGCCACACTGTTCAATCAAGCGACCAGCATAATCATTCGGTGGATTACGAAATACAGAACCACAGGTTCGTTCGGCCAAAGGCTGCGTCGCATAACGCTGCGCCAATAAAGTTTTAATACGCTCTTCGACTTCATGAAAGTTACCAGTAGAAAAATTAAAATGTCCCGCAATAATCCACTCATCAGCAGCCAAATCTATTTCGCGATAATTCACTGAAAATTCTTCAGCTTTTTTCAAGGATATTTTTCCCTGCTTATCAACCGTCTCAATGGCTGTGACGAAACTCCAAATCTCGCTTCCAAAAGCTCCAGCATTCATAGCCAATGCCCCACCAATAGTTCCAGGAATACCGACTAAAAAAGCGCCATCAATTAAACTTTCTTGCTTACAAAAACCAGCTAATTTCGGACAAAAAACCCCAGCTTCAACACGGAAATTATTATTAGTTAGTTTTTCTATTTTATTTAAATTATCTTTTGCATAAATCACCACGCCATCAAGACCTGCATCAGCAATTAATACATTACTACCCGCACCCAACCAATAAATCTTTTCTTTTGGATCTAATTGAACAAAAAACTCTTTTAAATCCGCCAAATCCTGCGGCTGATAAAAAACCTTTGCCATACCACCGATATGCCAGGTTGTGTATGGAGCCAACTTATGATCTTGAAAAATTTTTCCACGTACTTGATACATCTCTTACCCTACTTATTTCTTTCTCTCGGCTAACTGTGTAACCATCGCGCCAATACTACCTGCACCTTGCAATAATAAAATATCGCCATCTTGTACTACATCGTCCAAGACCCCCAGCAACTCTTCAAGCTGCGGAACAAACAGCGGATCAACCTTACCGCGCTGCCTTATACTGCGAGCTAATGCCCGACCGCTAACGCCCGTAATCGGCTTCTCACCAGCTGAGTATATCTCTAGTAATAGTAGCATATCAGATACAGACAGTGTCCTTGCAAAGTCCTCAAAAAGATCGTGTGTCCGCGAATACCGATGCGGCTGAAAAACATGCAAAAGACGTCGCCCTGGCCAGGCTTGGCGAACCGCCTCAAGAGTTGCGGCAATCTCATTAGGATGATGCCCATAATCGTCAATCAACAGCGCTTTACCATGCTTAAACTTAATATCGCCATATAGCTGAAAACGCCTTCCAACACCTTGGAATTTATTTAAACTAGCACATATCGCTGCATCACTAACACCACACTCTGTAGCTATTGCAACGGCAGCTAAAGCATTTAATGCATTATGCCTACCAGGCATATTTAATTCTATGGTTAAGGTCTCATGATCAGGTCGTACAATTTGAAAACTAGAACGCACACCGATTTGCTGAAAATTAACCGCTCGCACACTCGCATCTTCTGAAAAACCGTAAGTAAGAATAGGACGTGCTATATCTGGCAGTATTTCACGTACAATTGGGTTATCAATACAAACTACAGCCAAACCATAAAACGGTAATTTATGTAAAAAATCCAAAAACGTCGCGCGCAAAACATCAAAGTTACCCTTATATGTCTGCATATGATCAGCATCAATATTAGTAACAACTGCCATACGCGGCTGCAAAAATAAAAACGAAGCATCGCTCTCATCAGCTTCAGCCACAAAATATTTTCCGGTACCTAAACGCGCGTTTGAACCGGCACTATTTAACTGACCACCAATAACATACGTTGGATCAAGCTCACCCTCTGTCAATAAACTGGCAACCAAGCTAGTCGTGGTTGTTTTACCATGCGTCCCCGCAATCGCAATACCTTCTTGCAAACGCATCAGCTCACCTAGCATTTGCGCGCGCGGCACTACAGGAATACATCTCTTCAACGCCGCCTTAACTTCATGATTGCTTTTCTTGATAGCACTTGAAGTAACGATGAGATCAACATCATCAACATTCTTGGCAACTTGCTCATATGCAATACGCGCACCCAAAGATGCAAGACGCCTGGTATTAGCATTCTCTTTAATGTCGGATCCTGAAATCTGATAACCAAGGTTAATCAAAACCTCAGCTATTCCACTCATCCCAACACCACCTATTCCCACGAAGTGGATACGCTTACTGCGCTTTGTATCTGTGATTTGTATACTCATCGCGACATTGTAACAGTTTGGTTCGGAAAATATAGATAGATAGGAAAGTCGAGAAGCTTTAAAATTTGGTCGATACGTCAGACCGTCACAACCTCATGATAAATGCGTAGCACAATACCAATGGCAATACAGTTAAATAACATGCTACTGCCACCATAACTCATAAAAGGTAGTGTCAAACCCTTGGTTGGCAGAACCCCAGAATTAACCCCAATATTTATCACCGCTTGCATCACCAACCACATAGCAAAACCATAACAAAGATAAGCCGCAAAGTTCTCACCAATACGCCAAACTCTACGCCCAATACTCATCATTTTTAAAAATAGCGATAAAAAGAGACCGATAACAATTAGCTCACCGATTAAACCCAACTCTTCTGCTAAAACCGCAAAAAGAAAATCGGTATGCGCCTCCGGCAGATAAAATAGTTTCTGAATACTATTACCCAAACCAACACCAAAAACTCCGCCACGCCCAAAGGCAATTAAGGATTGCGTCAACTGATAACCGCTATTAAATTGATTCGCCCAAGGATGCATAAATGTTGTTAAACGTAACAGACGATATGGAGATACGACAGCTAATAGCGTTAAAGCACCGACGACCAACACCATCAACATGAGAAATTGCCACAATCTAGCTCCAGATAAAAACATTAAACCTAATGCCGTCATCATAATAACAGCCGTGGCACCAAAATCAGGCTCTAGAAGCAACAGTATGGCAACCACACCTAAAACCACCATCGGCTTAATAAAACCACTAAATTGCACGCGTACTTCATCCTCGCGCCGCACCAAATAACCTGCCAAATAAATAATTACCGAAAATTTCGCGAACTCTGAAACTTGTATCCCCAATGGTCCGAAACCTAACCAGCGCATACTGCCATTTACTTCGCGTCCAATTCCAGGAATTAAAACCAATAACAATAAAAACAGACTAAGAATTAATAAATATGGTCCTGCACGCTCCCAAACCATTAACGGAATACGTGTTACAAAAAAAGCTAAAAAGCCCCCTGTAATCACATATGCCACCTGATGGAATAAAAAATGAAACGGCATATGAAACTGCTGATCAGAAATAACCATTGAAGCTGAAGCGACCATCAAAATACCAAAAGCCAACAACGCAAAAACTATTGCTAACAACCAATAGTCATAAATAAAAGGCAGGCTTTTTTTTCTAATCATTTTAGTTTTTTTACTTCCTGCATAAATTGTTCGCCACGATCCTCGAAATTCTTAAACATATCGAAACTTGCGCATGCTGGCGATAATAATACCACATCATCACTTTGAGCTTCATTAGCTGCAATCGTTACAGCTTGCGCTAATGATTCTGCTTGCACTATTTTACAGCCCTCTGTTAAAGCCGCAGCTATTATCTCGCTATCGTGACCAAAAAGAATCACCGTGCGCACATATTTTTGCACTACAGATAATAATACCGAAAAATCAGCACCCTTGCCCTCGCCACCAGCTAATAAAACTATCTTACCGGCTGTAGACTCCCCAAGTCCGGAAATAGCCGCTTGAGTTGCACCAACATTTGTTCCTTTAGAATCATTAATCCAATCGACACCATTAAGCCTACGCACCCACTGGCAACGATGCTCTAACCCAGAAAATGCACGCAGAGCTACAAGCATAGCATTCATCGACAAACCAATCGCATCACCTAACGCCAACGCCGCCAAAGCGTTTGCTATTTGGTGGCGTCCTTTAATTTTAAGCTCACAAATAGGCATCAGTAGCTGATCACCTAGGGCCAAATATCCGTCTCTCACTCCAAACTCATCATTGCCTGGCTTGCTTAAGGTGAAATATATCTTCTGAGACGGATTGCTATGCGTCTCTACGGGATCCATGTCTTTATTGATTACTGCTGCTTTGCAATTGCTGTAAATACGCATTTTGGCTGCGACATAATCCGCCAGGCTGTCATAGCGATCCATGTGATCAGGCGAAATATTCAACACAGTTGCAGCTGCAGCTTTTAGCGAACGCGTGGTCTCTAACTGAAAACTTGAAAGCTCTAATACATACAAATCAGGCTTTTCAACAGACAACAGATCAAGTGCCGGCACACCTAAATTCCCACCAACACCAACTTGCAAACCCGCCTGCTTCGCCATATCACCAACTAACGTTGTCACTGTACTCTTTCCATTCGAGCCTGTGATTGCCACTATCGGCGCCTCTGCTACCCTTGCAAATAGTTCGATATCACCAACAATCTCAACACCACGCGCGATTTGCGCCTTGATGGCAGGCTTTCGTAGTGCCACCCCGGGGCTCACCACCAGAACATCAGCAAGCTGCATAACGTCATGCTCGAGCTTGCCACAGAACAACTCAACATTTGGAAAATCACGCGCCAGCTCTAGCTCGCCAGGCGGTTGTGCCCTGCTATCAACGACAGTAGTATCACATCCCTGGTCTCTCAGAAATCGCACACAAGAGATCCCGGTCTTCCCCAAACCAACAACAACATATTTTTTATTTATATCCATAGGCGACAAATATAATATAATCTACTGTAAAACAAAATACTGGAGGTAAATTTATGTGGTTCCCAACCTTAGTCACGGCTTCTATAGTGAAGCTCATCCTTTTTTTCTTCTTCTCTCTGTCGATGTACTCTACATTAAAACTAATCCCAGAGGAAAAACACATTGTTCCCGCCTGGCTCTGTTGGCTCATGCTAATTCCATTTGTTGGCTACATCTTCGCCTGGATTATGCTCCCGTTTTGCATTCCTAAAACGCTCGCTCAAGAAACTGGCAAATGCTCAAAATCAACATGCCACATTAATGATATTTTCGGCCTCGGCCTCGCCTACTTAATTATTGAGTTTTTTGTATACGCACCTTTCCCACCAACCAGTTTTCTTTTAGGCATTGTGGGATTTATTTTACTGATAATCTATTGGCGCAAAGTAATTAAGTTTAAGAAAAAATACTTATTACAACAAACAAAGAAAAGCACCTACAGCTGCGGAAACAAATAATACCCTAGCATACCAGGGCTGTCCCATTACAAATATTGTTATATGAAAACAAATAGTTGCGTCATCCCGCGGTCAAGCCGCGGGATGACGGTGTTTTTAATGGGACAGCCCTGCCTAGCATGCTCTCTTAGCGCAGTTTTAATGTCGCCAAACCGAGCAAGACTAAAATAAAAGTAACAATCCAAAAACGCACGATGATTTTTGGTTCTGCCCAGCCTTTTAATTCGAAGTGATGATGCAGTGGCGCCATTCTAAATATACGCCTGCCTGTTAGCTTAAAACTACCAACTTGCAAAATCACAGACAATGTTTCTATGACGAAAATACCGCCCATAATCAATAAAACTAATTCCTGACGCACTATAACTGCGATAACACCTAAAGCTGCTCCCAAACCAAGCGCACCTACATCACCCATAAACATTTCTGCTGGGTATGTATTAAACCATAAAAACCCAAGTCCAGCACCAACCATAGCGCTACAAAACACAGCTACCTCACCAGCACCAGGAACAAAAGGAATAAACAAATATTTGGCAAAATAGAAGTTCCCAGTTAAATATGCAAACACACCTAATGCTGCGGCCACCAACACCGTCGGCAAAGTAGCCAAACCATCCAAACCATCTGTCAAATTAACAGCATTACTAGTTCCCACAATAACAAAATACCCAAACACTATAAAAAACAGGCCCATGCTAATCGCGATGTGCTTAAAGAATGGAATTATTAACTGTGTTTCAACTGGCAATTGCGCCGTGAAATAGAGAAATAATACGGCAGCCAAACCAACCACAGACTGCATGAAATATTTTTTGCCCGCAGATAAACCACAGGTATTCTTTTTTACCAATTTTAAATAATCATCGACCCAACCGATAAACCCAAATCCCAGCATAACCAGCAGAGTAATCCAAAGATAACGGCTCGTAAGATCGCCAGCTATTAACACACTAATAGTAATTGCAATCAGCATCAGCACGCCACCCATTGTCGGCGTACCTTTCTTTACCAAATGCGACTGCGGACCATCATCACGAATTTGTTGACCAACTTGATAATGACTTAGCCATCTAATAACAGGAGCTCCAAAAAACAGAGACACAATAAGTGCAAACAATGCCCCCAAAATACAACGCATAGTTATATATTGAAACACATGTAGAAACCGCCAGTGATCACCAAAAACCTGCGCCAACCAAAGTAACATCTTTATTTCTTCCTAATTAAAGCAAACTTGCAACAATTTCCCAAAGGCGATTTACCTTTGAGCCTTTCACCAAAACAGTGACTCCCTGTTGTGCCATTTTATTTAAAACTGCAATTAACTCTTCACGTTCGCTAAAAAACTCGGCATTGTTTCCAAATGCCTCAACAGTCAGGCGGGTTAAATCACCCACAGCAAACAAATAATCAACCCCTATCGCACGCGCCTCTTCGCCTAGCTGACGATGAAAATCACGAGCATCAGCACCGAGCTCACCCATATCACCAACAACCATCACCTTCTTACCACTGCTCAAAGCCAAAATACGCATGGCAGCCTGCATCGAACGAGGATTGGCATTATAGCTATCATCAATAATAATTACGCCATTTTTCCCAACTTTTTTTATCATTCTATTAGGGACCGCCGTTACATTTTCTAAACCGATTTTAATAAGCTGTAATGGCACCCCAATCGCTAAAGCTGCAGCTGCAGCAGCCAAAGCATTATAGATATTATGCTCGCCTAATAATCTCAAATGCACATCGACAGAATCTTGCGGAGTAACTAGAGAAAATTGACTTGCATCATCAGCATCAATAGCAATATCTTTCGCCATTACATCAGCTTTATTATGCAAGCCAAAGCTAATAAATTCACGTCCATTCAGACGTTCTTGCCAATAAGCATAATATTGATCATCAGCATTTAAAATACCCCGTCCATCAGGTTGTAAATTCGTCAAGATATCGCCTTTAATCCGCGCCACACTATCTAGATTGCCAAAACCTTCCAAATGCACTGGGGCAGCATTCGTAATAATTGCAATATCAGGCGAAGCAATCTCAGCAGCAAAAGCAATCTCATGCTTCATATTGGCACCAATTTCAATGACTGTGAATTTATGCTCAGGCATTATTTTTAATAAAGTCAGTGGCACACCAATATTATTATTGAAATTCTTTTCAGTAGCTAACGTCTCACCCACACCATTTAAAATATTTGCCAACATGGTTTTTGTTGTAGTTTTTCCACAACTACCAGTGATTGCACTTATCGGAATACTAAGTGCTTGACGACGTTCTTTCGCTAAATCACAAAATGTCGCAAAACTATCGTCAACAATAATTAACGGTAATGTCGTTGTAACTTCACGCTCAACAATTGCAGCACTTGCCCCCTTTTCAGCTGCCATTGCGAGATAATCATGACCATCAAAATTAGGACCATGAAGTGCAATAAAAACATCACCACGCTGTAAAGAACGAGTATCAATACTATAAGTCTGGAATACATCTAAATCACTTAACTGCATTTTTTATTCCTAAGTTTTTTTGCACCTCAACAACATCACTAAACGGCGTTCGCTCATCACCAATTATCTGGTAATCTTCATGCCCCTTGCCTGCGATCAATATAATATCGCCAGCATTTGCACAGTCAATAGCATGCGCAATCGCAGTAGCACGATCTGACTCAATCTCTGCAGCCCACGGGCAAACCAAGCCCTGCTTGATCTCATCGATAATTACCAGTGAGTCTTCTGTGCGAGGGTTATCATCAGTAATAATAATTTGATCACTTAACCTTTCAGCAAGCTCACCCATTAATGGTCGCTTGCCTCTATCTCTATCACCACCACAACCAAATACGCACCATAAGTGTCCATGACAATGCTCACGTAAAACAGTTAGCGCCTGCATTAATGCATCTGGAGTGTGCGCATAATCTACAACCACTAACGGTTGTTTCTTACCACCGCCAAAAGTCTGCATACGACCAGAAACAGGAACAATTTTTGCCAATGCGGTTAAGGCATCAGCTAATGGCATCTCCATAACTCCCAAAACAGATAGCACTGCCAATAAATTACTAACGTTAAAACGACCCAAAAGATTAGTATTTAAGATACCATCACCCCATGGCGATACTATTCCAACATGATAACCACTATCGCTAATTTTAACGTCAGTTGCGCGCACTATCGGAATATCCATCTCCGCATCCTGCATACTAAACCCAACAACCGACAACTTATCTTTAAATGCATTAATTAATTCAACACCAAAATCATCATCCGCGTTAATAACAGCTTGCTGCAAATTAGAGGATAAAAATAGTTTCTTTTTTGCAGCGCCATAGCTTTCCATGGTGTGATGATAATCCAAATGATCACGCGATAAATTAGTAAATACTGCTATGTCAAATTGAATACTATCAATGCGATTCTGATCTAAACCATGCGAGGAAACCTCCATCGCAATAGCTTTTGCTCCCTGCTGCTGCAGTTCAAACAAATGTTTTTGCAACGAAATCGGATCAGGTGTTGTATGTATGCCCGGCTGTAAATCACCAGAGAACCCAACCCCTAAAGTACCAACAATACCGCATGGAATATTCAATTGATCTAAAGCTTGCGCCAAATAATGACTACATGATGTTTTACCGTTTGTTCCGGTAATACCAATCATACGCATTTTTTGCGCTGGAAAATCGTAGAATTTTGCCGCAATAAAACCCACATGGTATTGCAAGTCATTAACAAAAAATATTGGGGCATCACAATCTAAGAAATCACCTTCATTCTCAGCTTCGCATAAAACTGCGCTGGCACCACCTGCCACAGCTACATCAATAAAATTACGTCCATCAATCTGTGTGCCTGGATAAGCAAAAAACAGATCACCCGACTTTATTTTACGACTATCAGAGCACAACCCTGAGACTTCGCAATCTTGCGTAGAATTTACCGTAACAAAATCTTTTAATAACGCACTTAACAACATAATAAGTACTACTTACATTTAAGATAAATTATCCGGCGCCACACCCATAAGACGTAACGCTCCTCCCATAACATGGGCAAATGCCGGAGCTGCCACTAAGCCACCAAAATGTTGGCCATGCGGATTACGCACAATAACAGCAACAACCAATCTTGGATTGCTCACCGGGGCCATACCCACAAATGATGCAATATGATTCTTTTTATTATAACCATGTTTTCCAGCAATATATGCTGTTCCGGTCTTACCTGCAACTCGATATCCAGGTACCTGCGCACGCGTTCCGGTACCACCATTTGCAACCACAGACTCCAACATAACCGCCATCTGACGCGCAACCCGTACTTTCATTACACGCTCACCTTGCGGTAGATTATTTTGTACTACTTTAAGAAAACTTAGCGGCATTTTAATACCGTTATTAGCAATAACAGCATATGCACCAGCCAACTGCAACGGCGTAACAGAGAGACCATAACCAAATGCTAACGTTGCCAAAACAAACGGGCGCCAAACACGATGGTTCACTAATATTCCTGGAACTTCACCAGGAAAACCACCACCTGTAATCTCACCAAAACCCATTTTATGTAAAACCAACCATAAATGCTCAGCCGGCAAAGATAGCGTCATTTTCGCCACACCGATATTACTAGATTTTTGCAACACTCCAGTAACTGTTAGTACACCATGGTTAATATGCTCATCATTAATAGTATTACCATCAACAACCATCCAACCAGGATTAGTATCAACCTTTGTAAGAGGCGTATATTTGCCGCTCTCCAAAGCACTAGCAATACTAAATGCTTTCATCGTTGAGCCAGGCTCAAAAACATCAGTAACCGCACGATTTCGATAGCGACCATCAGTATCAGCAGGTCGATTATTGGGATTAAATGATGGCTGATTTACCATCGCTAATATTTCACCTGTTTTAACATCTAAAACTACAATAGATCCTGATTCAGCATGATATTTTTCAAAAATTCTTTTTAATTCACGGTAAGCTAAATACTGAATGCGATCATCAATACTTACTTGCAAATTATGTCCAGGTTGTGGTTTTTTTATATCGCCGAAATCAGCAATCACATGACCCATTCTATCCTTTAACACTTTCTTTTTTCCTGGAACACCTTTTAACCAAGAATTATAGGCTAATTCCAAACCTTCCTGGCCAACATCATCAATATTTGTGAAACCTAAAACATGCGCATCAACTTCAGCCTCTGGATAGAACCGACGATATTCACGCTGAAAGAATATCCCCGACACTTTTAAGGCACGCACTTTGTTAGCAACAGCAGGATCTATTCTACGTCGTAAATAAACAAACCAACGTCCATTATGCTTATCAACTTTACGACTCAAAACACTATATGGAATATGCAAAATATGTCCTAATTTAGTCAGCTGCTCTGGCGTAACATGAGTAATCTGTGGATTAACCCAAACCGAATCAACAGGCGTACTAATAGCCAATGGTTCATTATTCCGATCTATAATCATGCCTCGGTGCGCGGGAATACTTATAACACGTATTGCACGACTGTTACTCTGCCGCTGCAAGAACGTATGTTTAAAAACATTCAAATCAAGCATTCTAAAAATAAGGCCAACGAATATTAGACACAAAAGGAAAATTAGAAAATAGAATCTACCGGAAAATAATTGTTGCTGTTTCTTACGCACTAGAGCTTTACCATAACAACATCTTTAGCTGCTGGGATCTCCATATTTAACTGACCTTCTGCGACATTCTGCACACGCGCTTGCGTCGCCCACGTTCCTTCTTCCAGAAGCAACTTGCCATAATTAACATTCATCGTACTGCTTGCCTGCATAACATTTTGATCTTGCATAAACAGGCGACGATTAACGTCTTTAATATAAACAAGCGCAAAGGCATTTAAGAATATAATTAATAATAACAATGTGGCCTTTAAACCTGGCGCAGGAATTGCAAATGACACTGCAAATGGGTTTGCAAACCATCCGCGTTCAGCAACTGATTTTGCTACAGCATTCATGCCACCTTCTCCGCCACGCGCATATTTGCGCTACGCGATCTAATATTAAGTGCAATTTCATCATCACCGGCTTTAATTGCACAACCAATACGCTTTAAACGAATAACCAACTGCTCAGTTGGAACTGGCAATTTACGCGGCATAGTTTCGCCATGCGTATATTTACGAATAAAGTTTTTAACTATGCGGTCTTCTAATGAATGAAAACTAATAGCCACCAAACGACCGCCAACTGCTAAAACATCTAAACACTGCTCTAAACAATCCTTTAACTGCCCAAGCTCATCATTAATAAATATTCTGATCCCTTGAAAAGTTCTGGTAGCCGGATGTTTGTGTGGCTCCCATTTCGGATGAGCATCAGCAACAATGCGCGCCAACTGTCCCGTTGTCGCAATCGGCGCAATAATTCGTCCCTTAACGATCGCATCAGCAATGCGTTTGCTATAGCGTTCTTCTCCGTAAGTCTTAAGCACCGTTGCTATCTCCTCATTCGTAGCAGAGTTTATCCAACCCGCAGCGTCCATCCCTTGAGTTGGATCCATTCGCATATCAAGAGGTCCATCTCTTAGAAAACTAAACCCACGCTCTGGGTTATCCACTTGTGGTGACGAAACACCTAAATCGAGCAACACACCATCAATTTTGCCCGCCAAACCTAATTCGCTAATCCAGCTCTTAAGTTTAGTGAACGATCCGTGTTCCACGCGTAAGCGCTCGTCCCCCATTCTTTTTGCCACCTCTATCGCTTCCGGGTCGCGATCAATCGCTAAAACTTGACCCTGTGGCCCCAATCTTTTTAAGATCTCCTTACTGTGACCACCACGACCAAAAGTCGCATCAATATAAATTCCATCTTCTTTAATCGCCAATCCTGTAAGCGCCTCATCAAGCAAAACCGACACATGGCTAGAACCATGTTGGCCCTCCCCCTTTGCAGAGGAAGAGCCAGATTTTATCGAGTGATGCCGAGGACGATAAATCTTACTCACAGAGATAATTCTTGTAGTTGCTCTGGTAGTTCCGCGGTGTTTTGATGACTTTCTGCAAGCCAACCATTACGCCCATTGTTCCACTGATCTTCGTCCCAAAGCTCAAACTTCTTACCTTGTCCTATCAACATTACCCGCTTCTCAAGCCCGGCATAATCTCTCAACAAAGACGGCAGTAAAATACGGCCATTTGCATCAAGCTCTACCTCAGTCGCATGCCCGATCAATAATCGCTGAATACGTCTTGTAACACGATTAAAGCTAGGCAAAGACTCTATCTTCTGTTCAATTTCCGTCCAGGCCGGAAGCGGGTAAAGTAATAGACACGAATCTTCAGTGTCAATGGTGGCAATAAGACGCCCATTAGCTTCATCCGTAAGCTCAGAACGGTAACGAGTTGGAATCGCCATCCGTCCCTTAGCATCTAAATTGACTATGTTAATACCACGAAACATTGTGGACATCTCCCACTTTTATCCACTACTAACCACCTGTCGCCACTATATCGCCACACCATACCACTGTCAACCATAAATATGCACTATATTCAGCGACATAGTAGTCAATGTTAAATTAAGAGGATATCAAGATATTGGGGTTACAACGGCCTTTTTGGCACAATAGACCCAAAATATTGCAATTACGCAAATAAGAATCATCACCATAGATTCAAGAAATAATAGAACTATAGGACCAATACTAAGGATTACTAAAATCTAGCTCAGGCAGATTTTGTTCCGGAGCACTCGCCACGCTGCCCGGCGAAAACAACCTGGCTAAAAATGATTTCTTCGATACTCGACGCTCTGAATCAGTGCTTACTGAATTCATATCACCACAATCGGTTCCAGCAGCAGATCCAGATGGAGTATTTGGCTTTTTCAAACAGGTATCTGAATCTTCTCCATCC
>JAGLTR010000144.1 GCA_023135155.1 Gammaproteobacteria bacterium | reverse complement strand
TCAAGCTAAAGCTGATATATCTTCAGCAATTGATTTATATTTCTCACAAGTTGTAATGTTTATTTCTGGTCTTGATTTTGTTGATGATAAAAATGATGTGTTAACTATAGCTTCAATCGGTGGTGTCGTTGATGATGCTTTGCAGGCGACGGGCGGTACTATTACTAGTGTGGCTTTTGGTCGTGATGCGACTGTGAGCGATTTGCGTTATACGCTGTTACCCGGGCAATTAGTTAATTCGGGGCCTTTGTTATATGCCTAGTTTATCGCGCACTTTAATTAATGCTTTGTTGCCTAAGGGCTCAATTTGGTCTGCTAAAGTGGGCGGTTTTTTTGATGCTTTGTTGGAGGGTATTGCTGATGCTTTTGAAATGGTGCGTTTGCGTTTGGCTGAGTTGGCCGATGTGCGTAACGCTAAAAAAACATCGTTATTAGATGAGCTTGAGCGTGATTATGGGGTGACGTTTAATCCTGCATTAACTGAGTCTGAGCGACGCGCGGCTTTGGATGCTCGGATTAATTCAACCGACGATTCGGGTTCTCGTGGTGAGCTGGAGCGAGCTTTGCAAAGGGCTGGTTTTCCGCTTTTTGTTTATTCCAATAGTCCGGCGGTAGATCCCAGTAAATTTAATATTAATTATTTGATGGTTGCAGGTGGCGAAAATGCATATGCAGGTGTGTCGACAGCTATCGCTGGGGCGTTTGCTGCTGATATTGTTGTTAATGGCGATATTGTTGTTAGTCGACCCGTTTATTCAATGGTTGCTGGTGGCGAAAATGCATACGCAGGTGTGTCAACGGCTCAAGCTGGGATCACAGGATTACTTGAGCAGGTTTATGAGTATTTTTTGCCCAATAATTCTGTTGATTGGCCTTTTTTGTTTTTTATTGGCGGATCTGCTGAGTTTGCTCAAGATGGATCTTTAGTGAGTATTGAGCGTGTTAATATTGATGATGATCGGCGCTTAGAGTTAAGGGAGATTGTTTTGAAATATAAACCGACATTTACTTGGGGAGCTCTGTTGGTTGATTATATTTAATTTGAGGATAATAAAAAATGGCTTTAGATAGAGCAGTTAGATATTCGGGCTTTTGGCTACCAGGTGACACAGCTCGTCCATTTGGTAATGCCAAAAATGCAACGACAGAAACTAGCAAAGACGGTTCTCCTTGGGAGAAAGATTATATTGATGATATTGATTCTTTTTTGCAGGGCTTGTTATCTCGTAATAATATAACCGTATCGGGTATACCCGATACGGTTTTAGTCTCTGACACGTTGACGGCTCTCGGTTTTGAGATCAATAAACCTTTTGCTGATCTTTCTTCAGCGTTAAATAGCTTAAATAAAACCAGAGTTTTTGTTGGAGCTTTAATTCGCCTGAAAGAGCACACTGCAGGTAATGGTGGCGCGGGCTATTGGCGCGTTGATCTAGTGACTGATGTGGTTGTAAATGGGATTAATATTGTCGCGTCGATCGGGATCCCTACTTTGGCATTTGTTTTTGTTCCAGATGTGATTGTTAGGGCAAGTCAATTGGGCGCTAATCCAACGTCAACGAGTCAGGCGATAATGAATACGCTTGCAACTTTTCCGATCCTTGAATTTGATGTCGAGACTAAAAAAACAGGGACATTTATTGTTAGCGGAGGGACTAAACTTATTTTTAGTGCTGATGTGGTGCAGGACGATAATAACGCTGCATTTAGATTTGCAACGTCCGAATGGTCGGTTGAAGGGCGCGGAACAGTTAAACGAGCTGCGGGGGTGCCCACGGCGTTAATCGCGGGTTCAATTGGTTTTGATATCCGGCAAACAGCGTTTATATACCATATTTCAGGCGCTATTCGAGTCGAACATTTTTCTGATGCGGGTGTTAAATTTGATGGCGGAGCAATAACAGGCGATGAGGTTTCTCGTAGCTCAGTCGTCGGGCTTGTAGCCCATAATAATTGGGACAATTGGCAGTTTATCTCGGGGTTTCCGGCTGAGTATATTACATACACTAATTGTATATCTACAGATGCAGCAAATAGAGGGGTACTGCACGAGGCTGGTAATCTAAACTGGCTCGGCGGATCAATCACAGGTAACGCCGCAGGTATACATTTGAGTCATCCGGATTTTGGCACCAATCCTCACCACGGTATGTTTATAGGTACTCATATTAATCATAATACAGCTTATGCAATTTGGGCTGATGAAGTGGCTGCGGGAATGGATTTTGTGGGTTGTCATATTTATGATAACGCTATATCAACCACGGGTCGCATTAAACTAAATAATTGTCGCGGTATCAATATAACTGATGGCACAGTTAGCGCCCAAATTGAAGTGACGACTGATGGAGTTTTTCAAGATCATATTGGCTACAACAAGATAACAGGCAACAGAATGGAGGCTAATGCTGGAATTGTTTCTGGTGCTGGTTTTGATACGAGTAAACTAATCGTAGAAGATAATTTCGATTTTGAGGGCGATTGGACTGAAAATGATGCGGCTAGGGTTTACGCGACAAAGCGCGTAGCAGGTGGTACGCAAGTTTTAGCAGGATCTACAATTTATAATTTAGCTGATTTAATGGGGACAAAGATAGTCGATAATCGCAATGCTTTAGCTACTAATTTTGTTGCGCCGTTTAATATGGATTTAGTGACGAGCGTTTCTTTGGATTTGGGTTTTAGCGCATCGATTACTGGTGCAGAATACATTGCATTTAAACGCAACGGTTTGATTTATTTTACAGCTAAAATGGTCAATTTTGTAAACTCAACAAATACATTAGCGTCAATTGATATGACGCATGAATGCCCTTTGTCAAAAGACGATACGATGACAGTTGAGTTAGGTGGTTTTCAAGTTGGAACGTCTATTACACTTACAGAGGGGTGTAATTTGCGCTTCAAATCTAATCGATAACGAATAAAATCAAAATGAGTTTAAATAATGCTTAATAATATAAAAAACAAACCTTTAGTTTTATTAGTTCACGGCTTTAACGTCTATAACCCTGAAAAATCAGTAGGTAAATTGCGAACCTTTTTTGAAGTTCGCGGCTGTCCTACAGTGATCATTAATTATGGTCACACGGGATTAATTGAAACCCGTCGTAAAAACCCTAAAATAGCTAAGAAAATTGCGGCGGTGGTTTCTGCGGCTAAAAAAGTGCATCCAAATCGTGAGGTGATCGTGGTCGGCCATTCTAACGGTTGTGCGATCATGCATTTGGCCACTACTAAATATGCGGCTGCTATCGATACGTCGGTTTATATTAATCCAGCCCTAGAAAAGCATCTTGCCCCTGGAGCGGCGGTTAAACGTTGTCATGTTTGGCATAGTCCTAGTGATAAGCCAGTTAAGTGGGGTAAGCGTTTAAGTCGCATTATTCCTAAGCGCTGGTTTAATGCTAGGCCGTGGGGTGAAATGGGCGCAGTGGGTTATATTGGCACTGATAAACGGATGTTTAATTTTAATAAGCAGGCTGATTTTTTGTTGGTTAGTCGTGAGCATAGTGATATGTTTAAGTGGTCGCTATTGCCTTATTTCGGTGAGTTGATTGCCAATGAGGCGCTCGATCATTAATTGATTTATGAGGGTTTACATTATGTTTCAGGATGTTAAATTTGCTTTTGTTTTGGCATTAACGACCATTAGCACAGGAGTAGGTCATTTGCTGGATTATATCCCTAACGATATTGGTAAATTGTCTATACTAGTGACAATTATTTTGTCTCTGGTTTTGATTTTTACTCATTTGCGCCGCTCTAGAGCTAAAGCTTTGGTTACTGAGTCGCAGTTGATGACTGCTGAGCTTGAGCAGTCTAAATTGCGCCTTGAGATTGCGCATTTGAATGATTCGACGGGCTTGGTGTCGATGCGTTCCTAGATTTTTATTTTGGGTTTAAGTATAAGTGGGCCATTGTGCCTGCTTTTTTTTGTCTGTAATTCGGGGCTTGTATAACTATGCACATAGTTATATGGTTATATAGTTATATAGTTATACAAGCTGAAAAATTAGAAAAAAACAGGTGATCAATATGGTTAACATTTAAAAAAAAGAAGCATTAGCAAAAATTAAACTTTCTGTTGATGTTGAAATAGATTTGGTTGATGGTAAGTTACCAAATGAAAATTTTATTGCTAAATTATCTAAAGAAATAGTTAGAAAAAATAGGGGCTTTAAGACCTATTTTATTTGTTTTTATTTGCCAGATATGAAACTTGATGCGGGTGCCTTTGCGACGGGACATCATAACCTAAAGCTTAAAGTAAGAATTCATAATTTTATTCTTGCTGATTATCCTGAGTATTCTAAATTATTATAAATAGGTGATTTATGCGTTCGTTTGAAAAAAAGATGGATCTATCGATGAGTATTAAAAAGGGGCTGAACGTTACAGCTGAACAGCAAAATAGAAAAGCTGAGTTAGATCTTTTTCATGGTAAAAACGCTGTGGTATGCCCTTATTTTGTCACTTATCCTGATTTGACATTTTATAAATTCCAACATGATTTTTTTAAGTCGGTAGCCCTCAAAAATAACATGACATTTTTGGAATTATTAAGACCTATACCGAAGATAAATATTGTTGCTAATTAATGAGCAAATAAAAAAACCGCTAATAATAGCGGTTTTTTTATATAGCGATGTGCTTATTTTTTTTCTCGCTGTATGCGCTGATAAATCTCCTCTCTATGTACATCAACTGATTCAGGTGCGTTTATACCAATTTTTATTTGATTTCTTGAGTTGACCCCCAGAACTGTGACTGTTATATCATTGCCTATGATGATTGTTTCGCCTACTTTTCGAGTTAAAACTAACATTTTATATCCTTTTATTGTTATCTTAAATATACATATATACATATATATATAAATACACATATATATATATATGTATTTACGTATTCAACGTTGTATTTAAAGCTTCTCTTACAATTTCGCTTTTACTTCTTTTTTCATCAAAAGATAGTTTATTCAATTTATTGTCGGTTGATTCGTTGATCATAAAGATGCGTTTAACCAAAGGATCATTGGTTTTTTGAACTTGTTCGATACCTTTATTATTGCTGTTGTTGGCACGTTCATATTTCATGGTTTGCAGCCTCCATAACCTGTGTTGTCAGTGTTTCTATCTCATTAATGGCTTTTCCATCGGTCATATGAATAGTGCATTTGCCCTGCTCTGGTGCTTCAATAATTACACTGCGGCGGTAAATTGTTTGTAGTGGTTTTATGTTTTCATCAGCCAGGGCCTCCGCTGTTTTGAGTAGTTGTTTTTTCCAACGTGGATCAGCATCGGATATAAAAACTTTGTGGATCGGTTTGCCGTTATTGATCTCTTGGCGATGTTTGATACTTTGGCTAAAGTCGTCAAATGCCCAGTTTTCGATAATTCCAACTTTTATAGGCGTTAATATCAAATCGGCGTTGATCGTTACCAATGAGATCATTTTTTCCAATCGAGGCGCACAATCTAAAATGATGTAGTTATATTTCGATCTGTTTTGTTTTATCGTTTGATCAAAGTTTTTTTCATCAGTTTGAATATAGTCAAATAGACGTGTGCCTTTTTGCTCCATCAGCATCATCCAGTCAGTCGATGAGTTTTGCGGGTCACAATCGATGAGTAAAACAGGTTTAGCGCGCATGGTGATGCATGATGCTAAGTTGACAGCAGTAGTGCTTTTGCCTACGCCACCTTTTTGCCCTGCGACTGCGATTATTTTTGCTTGCATTTTTATTATCCTTTTTGTGTATGATGTTATACAACTATACATGTATACTAGTATGCATGTATACAGTTACATATCTATATAATTATATATTCTCTATTTTGTTGTTTTGATTTAAATCAAGTTTTGTTCAGATCGACTTGATATTTAAAGGTCAATTAAAATGTACTCTACATTGATTTATCCACAGTTTTTGTGGATAAAGTTTGCTCTCCTTCACCTGTGATCAGCCAATTTATATTAATGTTTTTATCAATACAAATTCTGGCTAATGGGATGAGCGGAACACCTGGCGTTGTGCCGGCTAAGTATCGATTGAGGGTAAACTCTGACACTTGCGCTATTTCAGCTGCATCATGTATGCCTGCTGGGTATTTGCTTATGATCAGACCTAGCCTGAGGCCTATTTTTGTTAAGTTTATTTGCATTTTAATTCACTCTTTGTTGATTTTTTAGGCGTTCTTGTGCTTCTTTCATGGCTTCATAAACAAGTTGTTGAGCGCGCTGTGGTAGATCATCAACTTTTATAGTCAGTTTGCTTTCAAATCGACTCATTAACTCTTTTACGTTTTCATCTTGAGTAAGCATTTCGTAAAATTCGGGGGCGTCTTGTTTTAAGATGAGTAAAAACGGCGGCCATAAATCAGGTCGTGCATTTTTTAATCGGTTTGGTTCCATTATCAATTCTTGTTCTGCCATTTGTTATTTTTTCTTTTGATTTTTTGTTTTATTATGTTAATTTAGCTTTGTTTTTATAGCAAATCTGATTGATAAAACGAAAAAAGGAGGTTTTTTTGAAATTAAATGAGTATTTTAAATTGCCAGCAAGTCAGCGTTTGAACCGTCGCGCTGTTGCTCTTCAGTTGTCTAGTTTTGGGCTAAATGTCACTCCTGAAACGGTGGGTAATTGGGCGTCTAGTAATAAAGTGCCGAAAAAATGGCAGTCAACTTTGACTGTTATTTTAACGTCTAACGCTGATATTGAGATTAATATTGAGCTGTCCTAGTTTTTTATAATAATAAAATTAAGAGTTTAAAAATGACTAGAAAATATACTGCATCGGCAATAACGCTTGATGTCGTCGCTGATGCTTTGCGTTTTTGTCGCGCGGATGATCGCGATGAATGGATCCAAATGGGCATGGCTATTCGCGCTGAATTTGGCGATTCTGGCTTTGATGTGTGGCATGATTGGTCTAAATCAAGCAAGGATTATAAGTCGTCCAGCGCCTTGGCGAGCTGGAAATCATTTAAAAAATCGGGTATTTCAATCGGTACTTTAATTGATAAATCACTTCAAAACGGTTTTAAATTTGAGCAAAAAGAGATTAACCCTTTAGATCAAAAACGTTTAGATGATGAGTATCGAGCTCGGCAAATTAAACGCAAAAAAGAGCAGGACGATGAAAATGAAAAAGTTGAGGCTTGGCGTTTACGTTTATCTGATTTTTTGATCTCAATAATGGACAAATTTGATAACCAAGGCACGTCTGATTATTTGTGTGATAAAAAAGTGTCGAGCTTTGGACTGTTATTTCCCCGCGAACCGATGGTAATTGTCGCGGATGAGGAAAAAGATCTACTCGAATTGCATTTTGGTTTTGATAAATTCAATGCGTTTTTTAATGGAGAGAAAGAAGATCGGCCAAAATTTAGAATGTTAAAAAAGGGCTCATTTGCGGTACCACTTTTAGACATCGATGGCCGTTTGTGGAACCTGCAGATCATTTATAAATCAGGCCAGAAAAGTTTTTTTCCTGGTAAAAAACAAGACTGCTTTCATATTATCGGTAATATCCCCGCATTCGGGCGCTTTAATCTTTGTCAAACAGAGGGTTACACTAATGGCGCGGCTATTCATATGGCGCTGGATTGCCCCGTAGTTGTCGCGTTTGATAGCGGAAATTTGTGGAATGTAGCGAAATATATTAGAGCTAAATATACTGATCGCATTGGTCGATTCGCTTTTTGTGCTGATGATGATCAGCATCTAGTTGCGGACGGTAAAAAGAATGTCGGACTCGATAAAGCTACGGCTGCAGCTAAGGCGGTCGGCGGTTTTGTTGTTATACCACACTTAGATACTCCGCCGCGCGCAGCCGCAGTTGACGAAAATTCGTCTGAAGAACTCGATATTTTGCTCGATGAAGCCAAAGAATTTATTATTGAGACTCAAAAAGTCAGTATTTCGGCAATTCAAAGAAAATTTCGCATAGGTTACAATCGAGCCGCGCGCATAGTCGGACAGCTAGAAACCCTAGGTTTTGTCAGTGCCGTTGGCGGCAATGGTAGACGTACAGTTTTGATCAATAAAAATCAGGATGAAAAATAATGGTCGATAAAAATAAAAAACAGGAGTCTTCACCCGATTTTAATGATGAGTATGTCTTTTTTGGTTTGGATGTCTTCCGCGAACGCTTAAAAGAGCGCCTAAATTTGGCTTTTGATGAGTTTCAAAAGCCAGAGAAAATCCCTGAAATGCCTGAATCAGCGCCACCTGATTATTACGAAGAGATGCAAGGCGGTGATTTGCCCTGGCAATCTGATTTTTTAAACGGCAGGGATGGTCCGAAAGGCTGTGCTCATAATGCTTGTTTGATTTTTGAGAATGATGATCGGTGGAAAGGTGTTTTTGCTGAGAATGTATTTACTGGAGCAATTGATATCCTACAGCAACCCCCAATTGCTGAAATTGAGTCAGGTGAATTAAACGATCCACATGTTTCTATGATCCATGTTTGGGTAGAGCAGTATTATAGTATTGTAATTCAAGATGCAGCGATGAAAAAAGCGTTGATCACGGTAGCGGCTAAAAATCGTTATCATCCAGTTAAAAATTATCTTAACGCTCTGCCGCAATGGGACGGCTCAAATCGCTGTAATTTGTGGCTACAGCAAGCTTTAGGCGCTAAAAATGAACCTGATGAGTACCTTCGTGCGGTGGGTCAAATGTTTTTAATCGGTGCGGTTCGGCGGATAATGAATGCTCCCAGTGTGACTAAAATAGATAATATGCTGATATTTGAGGGATTGCAGGGCGGCGGTAAATCATCATTAATTGAAGCTTTGTTTTCACCTTGGCATGGAGACACGCCTTTGCCTTTGGGCGATAAAGACGCTTATATTAACATTCGCGGCTCGTGGGGTTACGAAATGGCTGAAATGGATAGTTTTAATAAAGCGACCACGTCCACTGCCAAATCATTTATCTCATCCCACACTGATAATTTCCGCCCGCCATTCGGCACTAAAAACGTAAAATACCCACGGCAAACCGTGCTGCTGGGCTCAGTAAATCACACCGAATATCTAACAGATAGCTCTGGAAATCGCCGTTATTGGCCGATATGGGCGTATAAAATAGATTTACCTTGGCTAAAAGAAAACCGAGAACAGATATGGGCTGAAGCGTTGATGCTACATCAGAGAGGCGAAAAGCATTGGGTAGACAATAAAAAAGAGCCCAAGCTAGAGGCTTTAATTAAATACGAGCAGGCACTAAGAGAGCACCCAGATGCATGGGAAGCCAAGTTATTTTCTTGGATGCATAGCGGCAAATGCATTCAGCCATATTATTCAACGATTCAAATTCTTGAAAATGTTATTGAGATTGATGCTAGATCAATCAATAAAATTCATGAAATGAAGCTCTCAAATGCTATGCAAAAACTTGACTGGAAGCGTCAAAGGAAGCGTATAGAGGGTTATCATGTGCCAAAGCCGTACTTGTATTTCGCTCCCGATTGGGTTAAAGATAAGAACCGAGGCTATGCTACACCAAAACAAGCTGAAGTGGCCTTCTAAATGTATCAAAACGCCCTCTAAATGAGAGGGGGACAGACGAGAGTGAAAAGAGTGTTGTCTAAAACTAACTTTGTTTTTTCTTTTAATTTTGCTTTTGATTTGAGCGAAAAACCACGATCACACCACAAAAACACCCTGTTTGTCCTAGCCTGTCCTAACCATGCCCCAACCTTTTCAGGTAGGTTGGGACGCTCATTTTTCACTAAAAACAACAACTTAAAGCGCACTGTCCTAACCGTCCTAACCTTTCGAGGCTTCTTTACATACGCCGCGTGCGCAAGCCTTGGAGGTAATTTTTGCTGTATCACAGGAGTGTTTTTTTTGTGAGGTTAGGACAAGAACCAAGAAAACATAATAAAATCAATTGTTTAGTTCTGTTTTTAGGTTAGGTTTAGGTTAGGTTTAGGTTGGGTTTAGGTTAGGACGGGTTGGGACAGTAGTATTTATTGATTTAAATCAATTAATTTTGAGGTTTAAAAAAAATGCCAAAACAAGAATTTAGTTTTTCAGCTGCTGATTTAATTTTATTACGTAAATTCTATAAGCGATCTCCAAATATTTTTGGTCGCTCAGTGATCGGCACCTTAAATACTTTAGCTTTCGATACCAGAAAAAATCTAATAGAACGCATAGATGATCAAATGGTCATCCGAGACAAAAAGTTCATAAATCGACAAATGAAAGTTCTTCAGGCAAGAGGAACCGACATCCAAAGTGCTCAATCAGAAGTCGGTTCTGTCAGGACAAACCGATTCACAGGATGGACAGAACAAGAATTTGGCTTGCAAAAAGGTTCGAATAGAACTTTAACTCTAATGGCTCGACGTGGCTCAGCTCAAAACAAAGCAAGTCCTAGCGCTAGAGCTAAGCCATCAAATAATTTTGCCAAAATCAGTGACTTTAAAATTAAAGCCAAGAGCCGACGTCATCGTTTAACAGTATTTCTTCAAATGATGGGTCAGCAAAAGCGACGATTCATCATGCCAAGGCGCAGAGGAAAAATGATTCGTGGTATCTACAAAGCAACGTCTAAAAAGCTAGTGTCATTGCAACGCTTCGAGCACAAGAAAGTAGTTAAAAACCCTTGGATGGAGCCCACGATCGAAGCAAAAATAACACCTCAAATCATGAGAAACATTTGGGCAAACAATATTTCCAGAGCATTACCACGGCGCTTGTAACAATAGAGCCACAACAAAACCCTATATAAAACAATAACTTAAAAGGTACTGTGAGCCACCCCCCCCCCTCTACACGTACTCATATTCGCGACT
>JAGLTR010000143.1 GCA_023135155.1 Gammaproteobacteria bacterium | reverse complement strand
CATCCTGCCATACGGTTTAGTAATTTTATTTGCTCTGGAAAAAAAACCAATACCGGGCAGGTTCTGTGTACTTTTAAACTGAATAACTGGGTTGTCCTGATACGCGATAAGATATGATTTACTAGACGCGGTATTAATTTGGGGTATAAGGACGACACTCAATATACCGGCAATTGCCGCGGTTGCAGGCACGGTTAGCCATATGGGAGTGCGAACCTCCAACCAGCGTCGCAGAAATGTCAATATGCCGGGTTTGGCAGGACGATTATAACCAGTCGAATATTTTGGTTCTGACTGCATAAAACCACTATCAGATGCCAACTCCCTTTGCATATGCCCGCTATGACTTGCATAGTGCATGGCAGCCTTCATGGCCTGGCCATTTCTGCTTAGCATTTTTTTCATGCGTAGTTGTTCGTTGCTGTTTAACTGCCCATCAACATATTCCTCGATCAATTGGCTCTGCAAAACCTCATGCAATTCACCATTTTCTGAAACCGCATGTTGATATTGCTCAGACTCAACTTCACCTAGATTTATATTCAAATCAGATAACAACTTAACCTGTTGACGGCAGTCCACACAGCTAATCAAGTGTAACCGCAACTGTCGATAATCATCGGCACCAGGATCATGCATATAGGCACTTAGCTGCTCGGTATCCGGATGTTCCATACTACTCATGATAATTTCCTATCTGATTGACTTATGTCTATACAAGACACCAAATTCATATTTTTTTAAAAATTTACTTCATTAAATCTGCTAATTTTGCCAGTGTTTTACGTCGAAAATAATACAATTGTTGACGATTCGTATCATCGGACATAACACCATCCTTAATACTAATGTCCATTTTGCGTAACGCATATAGCACATCAACCGCATCCTGCTCATCTAACACCATAGCCTCGATAATATATTGTTCAACAGATGATAATTGTTTCCATGCCTGAGCCAGGTTCTGCTTATTCTCTAATAATTCCGGGGCTTCATCATAATCCGGAATGTCGGTTTGTGTTCCGTTTATACGGCCATCATCCTGTTGACTATCTCGCGTATCCGTTAACGAGATGGTAGACGGTGGATCAAGCAGGTGTAGGCGTTTCTTCTGCGTCAAAATAATAATGATCTGCTGGCACATGTCCTCAACTGTCGATTCATCTACAGGTAATTTTTGCGCAATAGAAGGAATGGTCTCCCCCGCCCTAAGGGCAAAAAATATCTTGCCTGCCTCTGGGAACAACTCCTTTATATAGGTTGGCACATGTACCTTGCGGCCAAAACGCCAGTCCTTCCATCGCTCATAAAATGGCAACGAATTGGCGATATAATAAATATAATCATTCAGCCGGGCGCCATTCTTCCCCGAATATTTAGTCAATCTCCCTGAACCGGTTAAATCATCTAACATCCATGCATAACTGGCATTACCCCATTCACATAAGACTGCATTGCGTGGAGATGGTGCACTTGACTCCAATAGAGTACAAATATAACGATATTTATTTTCGCGGCAAAACCGTTTGCAAAAGCGGCTAGTCTGAAAACTAATGATTGGATGAGCCAATTGATTAACATCAAGTCTGGCGTTTCGGTCCCCCTTTGCAGCTTGTTTTGCCAAATCAAGATGTTGCTGATTGACGGGCGGTGCTACATCTACGTTTTGTATTTTATTTTGTGTCATCACAAGAGCATTAATTATTATTGTGGAGAATACAGGAACCAACCGGCAATCTTATCCTGCACAACGTGGACAGCCAGGCCATGTGCATCATATGCAAGATATTCGCCGGACATCATATGGAGTTGTCGATTAGGCATGCCTAGAGATTTAAGGGCACGATCTGCCATATTGCCCATCGCGATACCTTTGTCCAGTTCAACACGAGCAGAATCCTGCCAGGCGTTAACAAGCTTGCCACTCGAATTCACCACATAACGACTACCATTTTTAAAACGATACACCTCAAATTTATCCCCTTCAATCCAGAGATCGCTCTTAAGATTGGTTTGAGAGCTGGATTGCTTAACAGGGAAGTTATCACCTAAGCGTAACCCCCTTATATTTAAGGCCGACGAAGGTATGCTGCGAACCAGGGCTCTATTGGTAACATGCCCTACCGCCAACTGAAATAACATGGGCCGGGACTGGGCACGTGCATACGTGGCCAGTTTTTTCCATAGCGCTGCGGCCTTATCTTTCTTGCCAAGATACTGTGCGTAGGCAGAACTATTGAAATAGCTACTGTAAATCAACAAGTCCGCAGGAATCACGCCATCATTAAATGGTTTACTAATATGTTCAATTAATCTGGCAAAATCTTTTTCTGCCTTTTCAGTCTTACCTTCAATGCCCGATGTCATGGCAAGGATCAGTTCGGCAGCACTATCATGACCAAACTGAGGAATGTATTTGCCCTGCATGATTCCCCTGACCATATAGGCGTTGCTATCAAGTAGGTAACTGTATGCCAGTAACAAATAGGTTCTGGGATTCTCGGGTTCCAATCGAACAGCCTTCTCATAGTATTTAATACTTTGCCTTATACTATCCTGCATTTTCTGTTTGATTTTTTTCATCTCTGCATCCAGGGCTGAACGCTTGCTGGAGTCGCTCTGTCCAGTTCTGGCAGGTAGCACCGTAGCACTGGCATCAAGTAATAGCGGGTAATAGTATGCAGGCTGCTTTATGCCGTATTCATTGACCAACTGCTGGTAACTCATCATGGCCTCAGCAAAATGGGTCAGGCCAAGTGCAGATAATACGGCACGATTGGTATAATTACGCCCATAGGCCGTTAGATACCTCCTCGCCAATTTATATTGTCCCGCAATAAAGGCCTGCACCCCCATTTCATACAAAGTAGCTTGCGTCGCCACAGCCGTTAACTGTGCGTGTGCATGCATTGCACGCCTTTTAGCCTGTTTGCAGGCCTGGGAGTTTGGTTGATTGTGTTTTTGCTGTGAACATGATTCCTGCCAGATATTTTCAACCCAGGCAGTGAAAAAATCTTTTTTGTCGAGTACCTGATAGGGGTCATATCCCACACTCGACATCATGGTCAGTCCATCATGATCAGCCTGGGTTTCCTTTTGCCCTACCTCCATCCAGACTTTCTTATCCGACTGCAATTCTGTAAGTAGCAGTTTTTTTACATCATGTCCCTGATTGCCGAGCAAACGAAAGAATCGCTGGTGCCACAGGTCATCAGAACGTTGATGAGCCAACTCATGGGCTAAAATAAAGGCCAGTAAATGTTCTGCACGATGTTTACCAAACTTCAGGCATGTCTCAATAGCAGCGCGGCTTAACAGGATATTGCCATCAGCCAGCGAAGCTGCCCAGGGACCCGCTGTAGATTTCACGACATACAGACCAGGCTCAAGGCGCGAACTATCCCAGGCTCGTAATAAAACCTCAAACACCCCTTTTGCCATCGCCGCCAAAGAATCTTTATCGGCTGAAATCGTGTGCTGGCGCCAATAACTGATGGACTGAGTCGGATCATCCGGAGGCAGCAGATCTTTGGCATGCAGTGGTGACAAGCTAATCGCAAGCAACAACCAGCCTACCGCAGATTGTGTCCAGTATCGTTTTGTTTTTATGGCCTTCAAGTAGAACATCGCCGTCAATACTCCTTTACTACCACGCCGGTTGCAATAATGGGACACCAAAATAGCGCGCATTTGAAAAAATATCAGCGAAATCTAGTTTTTCCACAAAGACACA
>JAGLTR010000142.1 GCA_023135155.1 Gammaproteobacteria bacterium | reverse complement strand
TTTTCAATGCTTTGTCGCTAAGATTACGCAGGTCGCCAGATATCTCCAAAAGAGCTTCATATCGTTCATCTTCACGCCAGCGCTTTATTATATCTTCTGACTCCTCGTTGGTCATACCGGACAGCCTGTCTTTTACATCATCCCAGCGTTCAACGATATCCTTCCGCGCTTCAAGACGGCGCTCAGCATTTTCAAACTGTTTCTGTAGACGACCGGGGGTCCCCTTGTCATGCTCAGCTTGTGTGAATATCCGACTATCTAATTTAGATCGTCGCTCAGATACAGTATCACTCCAAGCTGCTACCTTGTCCGCCATTGAATCCATGATATCAACATAGTTATCACGCTTTTTCTCAAGCTCTACTGGCATCAGATCAACATCGTTTTTTGCGTCAATGATTAGATCTTCAAATTCAGACCGCTCTTTTTCAGTCATAAACTTCATTGTGTTCTTGATAAAGCCCATCGCCCGGACACGTTTCATCTGCAAATTACGTTCAGGCGCGTGCTCTGCCCACATAAACTCTTCTGCATTTGAATAATCAAGATCAGAATCAGCGAATTTTTTCTGGACAGGAGCTATCTCGTTTTCTTTAGCGCGGCGAAGTTCGTCAGCAATTTTTCGCCCCTGGACTCTACGGTGAAGCAAGTAGTCTTCCTGGTCCTGCAAACTCCTAGTAGCCCGGCGCTGAATACGTTTTACTGGTTGCAATCGGTCATATAGATATGTTGCAATACGGTCTTTAACATCAGGTGTCAGATGTTGACCAATAGTATTCTGAAGCTTAGAACCTATCCCGGTGAACTTAGAACGCGGAGCAACAACATCATCTGCCAGAGCTACTGATTTCTTAATGTCTGCCATTTCTTCAACTGTTCGGAATTCCCGACCGGTTGCATCACGAGCTTCCCGCTGCACCACCGACAATGCCAACGCCTGCATGTCAAGAGTATTCAACACGCGCTCTGGAATACCCATCTTTTCAATCATGAACTTCTTGAGATCTGCTATGAATCTGCGAACAATCCCTATTTCCGGTGAATTCGAGACCAGATAAGCAAGAACCTCTTCATCAACGTGCTCTGGCCGTGTGTCTTCCGGGACCCTGTCATACGCTTCTTGGATGGCTCTGCCCTGCTTTGTGTCGCTCCCTCTACGGTTACGTAGAGTTTCTAGAATGCCCTTGAACGTATCTGTCTCTTGAAATCCAAGCTGCTTAGCGTGAACTCCAAGCTCATGACTCAAAACAGGATTGGCCTGACCTTTAGCGATATTGCCTTGGATCATGTACACCTTGCCATCCACGGTAAATCCCTCTACCCGACTGCCATCTTCAGAATACCGAACAACAAGATCTTTTTCTGATATGCCCTGGGAAATATACGGCGGAAATGCTCTCCGCTGTTCCTTAGTAAATCCTTTCCTCTCTGCCACATCACGAGCTTCAACTTCACCAAGAATCCTCTGGTAGTCACGGTGCGCATTTTCAAGTATTTGTTCAGGATCAGTCAGCCCCTCTTGCTCAGCGTGTTCAACAAAGTCAAGCTTAGCGTTCATGATAGTGTCATATTCATCGGTGCCTTGTGTGGCTTCAAGCATTTTATCAAAACGTTCAACCTGATCATCAACAGATTTAGCGGCCTTCTGATGTCTTTTTAATTCAGCTAAAATACTACCACCCTTGGCGAAACCCTCAATCTCTTGAATATTATGTTGGATCTCATGAATAATTGACGATTCTTGACCGTCGGTAATAGTATCTCCTGAAACCTCATACACCTCGATAGTAGGAACAGGCTTTGTGGTAAAGCTTGCCCTGCCACCACTTTTACTCTTGCCAGGATTCAAAATAACCTTGACATTGCGCGATTCAGGATAGGCGTCATACAACTCCTGATGGTCTAACAAATCACCTAGCGTTCCGGCGTATACACCGTCTACTTCTTTAAGACTATTTACCGGTGCAAACTTTGCCTGGCTATCGTCTATTTCATAGCGCCACATTCTGTCTTTAGCCATAAACCAGCCTGTGTCTTGACGAACCAATTCGGGGTCTTCCCCGGCGTCAACCCGTTGCTCTGCTTGCTCCTGCAGTGGAAGGTCAGCAGTCAATGATTTTATACCGGCATACGAGAATTTACCGCCGGTTACACGCGATAGGATGTCAGTTGCTGCCTTCGGGGTAATTATTTCGAGTAGATTTTTACGTACCAGGGTCCTGGTTGATGCCCGGCCTATTTCCTGCTTTATGTCTGCTTGCTGTCCTGTTGGCAGGATTACAGCAGTCGTACTTAATTTAGCACCAGCAACAGGTTCTCGGTACATGTCCCTAGCATTGATAGAAAAATCCTTATTACGACCTTTATTTTCTACAAACCCGAAACGTTTATAAAACCTCTTTAAACGTGCTTTAGAAGTTGTTCCGTGAAAATCATCCTTTTCAGCAGGAGTTACTGTTAATAGTTTGCCGACGGAATCAGCATATTCAACAACCTGACTCATTACTTCAGAACCTATTCCCTGCCTTCTTATCTCCTTGGGGACTATAATAGTTTGAATATGTATTTCATTTGGTTGTTCGTATATACCAAGATTAACACCTTGTTTTTTCGCGTCTTTTTTAATACTTTTGATACCTTCCGGCTCAGAAACACTTAACTTAACATCTGCAAATGGTTCGCCTTCACCTACTTCTTCCTCAACAACTTCTGCTCTCTCCGGGATAACTTCTTCTGCTTCCGCCGCCGCTTGTCGCGCTTCGAGTTCTTGCCTTTCTTGCTCACTAACTCCCTCCTGTGTTGTTATCTCTTCTGGTCCCGGAGCAACCACATCGGCCAGGGCCACGCCGCGGGTCGGCCGGATGTCGACCGGGGCCACGCCGGGTTCCTGCAGTTCTCCCAGTCGGCGGTCAATAGCGCCGGTAAGGATTTCCCGATACGGAGCAATCTTCTTATCTTCTGTCTCGCTGATTCGTTCTTTCGCGGCCTGTAACACCTCTGCCCGGTCTTCTGCGGCGATGGTCTCAAGGTCTCCCTGGATCTCCGTAGGCTCACCACGCATACCCCGCTTAACACGGTAAGTATCAAGTGTCTCAAAGACATCACTGGTGAAATTCATATCACCGGTAAACTCCACATTTCCCTGGCCATCATACCCAGCATGTTGAACTACACGAGGGATTCCATCCGCATCATTTATTACAACCTTATCGCCTACGTTAAGATCTCCTGCCGTAACCGGTGTCATTTCTCCGGTACGCTCAATATTTATCCCTTCTTCCCTGGCTATCCTATCAGACTGAGATTTAAATTCAGCACCAAGAGTGTCAGGGGTTGGAGCTACCTCAGCCGCTTTTCGTAAATTCTGTTTCGTTTCGGAGTTTACCAGGGCGTCCATGAAATCCTGCTCACTGGCGTACCCATATTCCCCTGCAATCTCGTCAATATTAACCGTGCCTGTTTTTGATACAAGCCCTGGATGACGCTTAACAATCGGCCCAACATCATAAACAGATGCGCTATCATGGCTCAAACCACCGCGCCGCTTAATCTCTGTGACGATATCGTAGATTGGATTATTAGAAATAACTGTGTCGGCTACTTCCTGTTTCTCGACTCCGTGGGCAGTAGCAACTTCTTCAATTACTGTGGTCAGCTCATCAACACGATCTATACCAGGTGCAGGAGCAACTTCAGGAGTAACGGTGACGCCAGGGGCTACCATTGGTTCAGCAATCGGCGCTACCTGCATTTTGTCCAGGCCGCCGGTTACATCCAATTCTTCAGCGACGCGCTGAAAACCTTCTTCGAGAGTAGCATCAGCAGTAGCTATCCGCTGATCGACTTCCTCCAGGCGTGTTTCTGCCTGCTTCCGGAATTCATCACCCTTTAAGACATTATCAACTGACAGGAATCCGTCTTCATCACGTTGCTGTTCTGTTGTTTCAGCCTTGTTTAATAAATTAGATACACCTTCAAAAGCAATTTTCGGCCCACCCATGACACCACCAAGCATCAATGTCGGTAACAACACTTCTTTACCTGCACTGACAATATCAGTAGGGCTAAACGGGTCCCTGACCTCACGTCCAGGTAAACCTAAACCTGCCTCTATGTTTCCTTGAACAATAGCTGTTTCAGCTTCACTCCCAAGCTCGAAAGCTGTGAATTGTGCCATGTTCTTTAATGCTTTCTGTCCGAGATTGACGCCCTTGATACGGCCAAGCAACGCCAATTCGAGAACATTTGCCACCCCTTCAAACAATCCTTCAGTTGTCCCATGCTCACTTACAGCTTTAAGGAAATCGTCTGTTTTATATTCTGCAAACTCTTCATCTGTTAACGGTTCTTCACGTTTACTGTTCAAAAAATCACGGTAAGACGTAACAAAAGAATGTTCATCCATCCTCTTCGCAGCGACACCACCAGCAGCCATGCTAGCAGCAATCCCTAACGGACCCGTACCCACTCCGACAAGACGAGGAGCGGTAGACGCAATCATTCCCGCAGCAGAAAAAGGTATAGATTGACCAGCTTCCCGCACTTCCCCCCTTGTTACGTCAAGGAATGGCAACGCACGTTTATGGGCACCTGGCTGCCGAAGAAAATCTTGCTGAACTTTCTTGCGGCCCTCTCTATACGCATCAGTAATGCCCGTGGTTGTGTAAGGGTCATCAAAAATTGACGAAAGGGACCCCATCATGTCGGCAGGTGTCTGTTTAAGACTTGACCATACGTCACCTACGGCCCCGCCAAAATCAACACTTGTTTTAAGTCGCCCTACACGTTCCTCACCATAATGTTCACGCAGCTCAGCCCGGTCAGCCTCAGGCATAGTGTAATATTCCTGGTCATCAATGATCGACTGCCATTCCTGATCTTTTACACGCGGTTCGTAATGTTCACGCAGTTCTGCCTGATCAGTATCTGACATCGTGCCGAAATCTGAACTTGCGGTGATCTCGTCCCACTCTGAAGCGTAATCTTTCATCCTTACTCCGGTAATCCGCCACTACCCTTTAGCCACCGCGCAAACTCCACTATTTTATCAGCAGCAGCATTGTTTATATCGATAGCCTTTTTCCCAGAATCTAGCATGAACTGGTTAAACTTCTGCGCCATTCCTGGAGTCTTTTTGACAAAATCCTTAACCTCCCCTGCAACAGTGACAATATCTTCCGGGCCGAGTTCAAAACTGACCATCTCCCCAATTCTCCCTGCCATCTCTTTCGCACCCTTCACAGTCTCATCACGTTTTATCTGTTTAGCTTTCTCAGCCCTGAGACCTTCAAGCTTTGACGCGGCAATCCCTTTTTTCTTTTCGACAGGTTCAGGCTTCCTGTCTGGATGGATATAGCCGCCTTCCTTGTCATATCGACCAGGTTCATAGCCCATCGGGTACGGACCGCCGCGATCCTGAGCAGGGCCACCCTGCGCCTGGCCAATCGGGCCACCACCTGCCTTTAGGAAATCAACACTGTCCTGAATACGCCCTATCTTTGCTGAATACTGAGGATTTTCTTCATCAAATGCAGACTCTGGTTTATCTTTGTTTTTGTTCATCAACCCTGCACTTCGCCACTCATTAATAGCGCTTTGCCGGTCATCGACCGCGATTTCAAGCCCTTCGGTTGCCTGGGTATAAGCATCTGCATCGAACTTGAAGCCTCTTCCGTCTGCAGCACCACGTGTCCCAGGACGCATCCCTGCAACACGCTCTCTGCTGGCGCGCTCTAACGCAGACTCACCCGCTTTAAATTTACGCCCAGACTCAATGTCAGCAACATCATACCCACGCTTAGCCTTAGATTCCTCCATGGCATAACCATGTGCTGTCTTGGCAACGCCTTCCTCATGCGCCCATTTCCGCTGCTGATCCATCTGTTTCATCCTGTCAGCGGCCTGTGCCTTCATCTGCTGGCCTTCACGGCCCCACTCAACTTCAAGACCGCCAAGGTATCCTTGCGCCCCGGCGTATAGCATTTTACCGATTAAACCACCGGCAGTGTCTTTACCTGGCATTTACATACCTCCACTCATTTGTTGTGGCCCTGGAGGTGGGACAGCTTGCGGTGGCCCACCTCCAGAAGGAGGACCGCCCTGAGGAGGACCGCCAGGGCCAGGTGCTTGCCCAGGCTGCGGCCCCGACATGGCATTCTCTATAACCTGACCGGCAATATTTGCAGATTCTTTCAATTGCTCTTCACTGAGCTCAGCAATCCCGGCCATCTTGGCAATATCAGCAAGTTCCATGATAGCTTTGTGCAGTCCTCTGATAACCAATTTCTGATGAGGTTTTCCGCCACTCTGTTTCCGGCGCTGAAGAATACTCATAATCAGCATCCCAGCGGTTCGGCCAACCATCTCTACAGGATCGCCCTGACTGAGCATTTGCACAATCTTGTCAAACTGACTTTCAGTATACAAGCCACGCATGATATCAGTTATAAAATTAGCCACATCCTGTTGGTTTGCCGGGTACACACCACCTTGTTGACCGGGCCCTGGAGGAGCTCCTCGCCCAGGAACGGGCCCCTGTTGAGGTCCGCCCTGCATTTGTCCTATCAATCCGTTCGGCATATCAATTACTCCCCTCTCATTTTACCGGTACGCTCACCTGTGTATTGGTCTAAGGTGCCCTCTTCGTATTCACGCCGCCTACCGCTTCCGCCACCAGCAGAGCGATAGATATTCTTGCCGGTCCTTGGATCTTTTCCGACTACCTCGGTGTACCCTCTTGTTTCACCAGGGGCAAGGTCGCCGCGCTCTTCAAGCCGTGTTCCAACTTCCCTACCTTTAAGACCATACGGATCGCCTTTCTTTCCGAAACCAACAGCACCTATCAATGACCCTATAGCACCACCAATAACGGTACCAATCACTGGCATTACGGCTGTGCCTATAGCTGCACCATATGTGCCTGGTAAAGCTTTTCCCATGCCTTTTGATGCGTCTTCTCCTCTCATGGCCGCACTTATTCCACCCATCACTGGACCTACAACCGGCGCAGCCTGTCCTAGAGCCGGAGCTACCCGGCTGGCAACCTGTCCCATGGCAAGTGATTTCCCAGCACCAAGAGCCATCTTATCAGGATCTTGACCGGTCATGAGTCCGGAAATAACCCCTCCTGCAGCCCCTGAGGCTCCAGGAACAGAACCAACCGGCGTATATTGGCCAAGACCATACGAAGCTGCTTTCCCGGTTAGCCCGGCCACTGCCCGTTCTTTACCGGTTGGCCTTTCTGGTCTGTTGCGGTAAGCATCGTACCAACTACGCTGCGCAGGAGTTAACTGCCGCCCTTGCGCCGTGGCCTGTTCGATATAATCAAGCCGTTTCTTTATTTCTGCTTCTCTAGGCATCTCTTACCTCTTCTTGAATTCTGCTAACTTGCTCTTAGTAAGTTCAGCGCCACCAGGCCTTGGAACATACTTCCCGGAACCACCACCCCTACTAGGAGTAGGCCCAAAATCGATATCTTTCTCGTCCTCGCTGAACAGATATTGCCCGAGCACACCAAGAGCTGACTTAGCAAGCCCCATGCCGCTAGGAGTTTTCAAAAAGTCCATGGTAGCATCGCCAACCTTACCGGCTGCTGTCTTTACCCCGCCCCACATGGAGTCTTCCTCACCCTCTTCACCCAAGGCCCCGCCTACGTCGAACATCATGTCATATTGATTGTCCCATGCATCGTCTCGATCTTCCCAGAACGGTGTGAAGTCTTCCTGTGGCTGGTCGAGATAATACTCTTCCTCAGCAGCCCAAAAGTCATCTTCAGCAGCTGGTTCAGTCCAGAACATGTCATCATCGCCACCAGGTACACCCCACGGATCTTCTTCTACCGGTGGCGCATAATCCCAGGTCTCGATTGCTGTTGATGACGGATCTTCAGCATATTGATTATAGTCTTCTTCTAAACCGAAATCTTCAGGCATGATCAAACCCCCGCAAGTGGTATGTCAAATAACCCACCAAGCCATTCTTTACTGGCATTAATGGAGTTTTCAAAGTCGTCCTGCATCTGCTGTGTCCAGGTAGCGTCAGGGGTGCCCATTATTCGGCCCATTGCCGCAAGCTGCGACCCAACCTGGTCGCCGAATATCTTGGCCATAAGGTTTTGTGAATCAGCATCGAGCTGCCGGCCAAAAAGATCAGCCTTGAAATCCTGCTCAATCTGCTGAACACCAAGGGTAATATTGTCAGACGCATCCTGTCCATATCGTGCAAGAGCAACCTGGTATGCCCGGTCAGTATCGGCCTGAGCAAGTGGTGTTGCCCGTAGATATTGAAGATTTTGTATAGCGCCAATAGTCCCTTGAGTGTTTAACCGGCCAGACGCTATCTGTTGTCGCTGAGCCTGTGCTTTAGCCTGGACCATCAAAGGCGAATCCTCACCGGTATATTTCTGCAGATTATAGGCCGTGTCCATCTCTGGCGTCTGGTAATCTTCCCATTCTACCGGCTTAAACTGGTATGGATCTTTTACCGTCCCAGGTATAGGTGTTGGCGCAGGCGGCGTAAGTCTCGGTGTCGTCCCTGCTGCTGTAGTCTGAACAGCGCCCATTGTAGGCAGAGATTGACCTGCCACCTGTTGCTCTGGGATCGGCACTTGTCTTGTTCCTAATCTTACTGCCATGTTACTACCTCTTAGTAAATTTCTGCATCTGCTTCCCACTGGTTTAAATCAAGATAGAGGCCACTAGGAACTAACTCTTTTCCTACCCAAAACCCATTAATATATGATACTTTCGTGGTGAAGTCAAAAGGAGACCCATCGTCTACATCACCCACTGCTGAAATGGTTGGCACATCCCGCATTGTTACTGGGAATTGCACATTAATAATAACTACACTTGTTAAGGCACTATAGTTATAAGTCCTACACATAGTAGCTTTGGTAACTGTTTGGTAATAATGCTGGCACAAAGCAAGCTCCTCCGAATACGTGCGGACCTCGAAGGGGGTGGCTATTGAGCCTTTTTCTAGTTGGACGTTGGCTAGGTATAGATATACGTCACCTGCGGAGCCCTCTGTTGGCGTTTTAAATGACACCCCGAAGCCATGATCCCTCATGTCTTGAGTAACAGTAATTTCGACATCCCTCCTTGTGGCTAACTCAGCCAGGGCAACAACAGAAGTTTCAGAATATATAATTGTTTCTGTTGCGCTAACCCATGTATCAGGGGTTGACGACTGGGTACTAAGTATCACCTGTGAATCCCCTGATGGGTCTGGAACTACAGTGCTCCAACGCCAACTCAGTGTTATTTTTTCACCAACTACAAGTTTTTTAGATTCAACACTGTCAACCCACTCTCCTTCCTGCACTGTTGGCCCGCCCCAGACTTGCGCAACATACCTACAAGGGATATCATATATCTCAGGTAAGGTACTATTTCTTAAAAAATTAGTTATTCCATACTTATTATACCATCTATCAAGCCCATATTTCGTTGCAGACGTCTTGATATGCTCATTAACCAAAAAATTACCATTGGTAATAAAATTCCTGCCAGGAAGGGCAGCAACCTCATAATCATAAGGCGAAGCAGGCGTACCAGCACCTGTCCGTGTAACAGACGAGCCCTCACCAGCAGATACCGTAGGAGTGCCGTAGGTATTGTTTATGTCAAATGTTGTCTGCCCAGGCAGCGGGGTGTCTGGTACCGTGTCAACCGTGATATCGTCACCACCGGTAAGAAAAGTATCACCTTCACTTATAACGGCATCAATATGATCCGAAGACGCAGCAGCTTCAGCAGCAGAGGCGGCGGCATCATCGGCATTCTGAGCAGCGTTGACAACGTCAGTCATCCCGTCCGGAGTAACCACGGTAATGTAGAAGTATGACCCCATGTACACCATATCAATAAAATCACCGGCAGTTATATAGCCTGCATGTAAAGCATTCGTAGGATGAATACGCATCGGGACAATGCCAAGGCCATCAATATTTACAGTCGAGGCGCCGGTATTGCTATTTGTCGCAAAGAATGTCACATGTAACCCGGTAACATAAGCTACCGGGGTAATTCCCATAGTGACCACGTAAGCGTCTGCAGCCCCTGAGTCGACACCGGTGGATGGTTCGTTGCGTTGTACCTGCCCGGCACTGGCCGCCTGGTCAAGTTCCACAGCATCACCGACCGCGCAAGGATCAAAGAAGCCTTCCGTTCCATCATCGTGCGGGGCAGGAAGTTTATCCCAGTTACCTCCCAGGCCATCAACACGAGTATTAATATCGGAGCCCTTGGCAAGGGTATGCTCCAGTAAAGCCGCAAAGCTATTAACCCATGATCCTAATCCCATTATCTAACCTCGCCACGGGGACTAAACCGCGTGGTAATTGATTTTATAATATACGACCCGCCACCCTTTGAAGTTATGGCCAGGCCAACACCGGGCGACACGCCACGAAGTCTAACTTTATACATTCCACCAGTACCGGCACCAGCCCAAAAGAATTCAGACCATTTAACTTCCGACCATTTCCCCTCTGGAAGCGGCAAGGCAAAATATCTATCAGGAACATCGGACCTCAGCGGATCGTGCATGTTATAAATAGGCCGAACACCTATTTCTATATTGTTACCTTCCGGCTCAACTTCCAGGATTACATCATACCATTTCTTCTTGATACGCGGGGCTCCCATGTGATTCCAAGGTAATTCCATGTATGAAAAAATCTCTTCACCGTCATGAGAATCACCGACATCCATCTGCCTGATATAACCGTCATCTGAACAGAAAAATACATGATCCTTTTCGACATTGGTATCTGTGAGGTAACGGTCAGAACGGATAGATTCAGAAATACGCCTCACGTCGATTGGGTAAGCATCAACAGTAAACCCATGGATCTTGCCGCCGGTGAACTTGCAACGGACGACCTGGCCACCCTCAAAGAACATTCTATATTCCAACTTGTTCCGGAAGGTTACAGTGCAATGAAGGTATTCTTTCAGGTCAGAAATAAGCCGTTTCACATCGCCGTCAATAGAATTGAAATCGAAATCGCCAAACCGGTCAGATTGACCAATTAGAGTAAGGCCCTTATCCGAAATAAATAAAGGTGCAATCGAGTTCTGAGCTGACCACTCAATAGCTCCAAACTCGGAGGAGTACGGCTTTATACTGTAAGTTCCGTCAGCATTTTGATAGATTATCGAAATTGAATTCCTAGCGAATGAAACTACCGTCCCCCCCGGGGTAACCACGGCACCAACGATCTTATCACCCATCCCCCACTCATCCGCACCACGAATATTCTCCCATGGCTGAAACGGATCTGCAATCGGTGATACCATCCAAGACCCCTCCTTAGAGACAAACATCTGAAAATTATTCAGAAATAAATGTTCCGGGGTATCGTCATCCAGGCCAGTGAAAATCTGTGATAAATAATATCCATCAAATGCAAACGCCGGATTGGCACCATCAACGCCAAACACCCCCAGGCCTTCTGCAGCCCCGGTGAAATTGTAGTTGTCAAATTCATAACGACCGTCCGGCGCAATAACTATTTCGGCTTGGTCTGCCGTAGCTATTGCCGTAGCGGTTGAGGAGAATGTAAGGGAATCGGTGTTACTGAATGTTCCACCGGTGATGTTGATTAAGTGCAGGACTCCTACAGCCGTGCCGGGCGACCCGACCCATGGACCATCTGCGGCGGAACTTGTTTTTTGAATACGGTGAATAGTGCCGGTGGCTGTCCCATTGGTAACGGTATCACCAGCTACAGGGATTTTCGTTATGTCTGCGGCATCGCCAGAATCAAACCATAACTGGGTGGGAGTATCGACCTCTACCCATCCCGTAGACGTTGCCTTGTACATTTTAGCAGAGGCACTACCAGTAACATTGCGGAACGCGTAAAGCACACCCTTATACGACCATGCCGCAAGTGGCGGATCTTCACCAGGCAACTCAGTAATAAGTAAACGAGCCTGCTCAGTCGCCGATTCCTTATACGCTATTGCTTCCTCAGCTGTTTGGATCTCGTATAAATCACCACAGGTGCCTATACTACCGCCACCTACTGTCTTGGTAAGCACAGAACCATTGGTAGGCACTGTTCCGGTGTAGGCAAAAAGAGCAATATGGTCGTTTGCAGGGGTGAAATCTTCCAGAAGGATAGCGTGTCCAGCCCCGGCATCAATCGTAATGTCGTCGCCGACTACGGCTGAGGTATCGCCGGTTGTAATCTCAAGGGCTGTTGCCTCTGCTTGGCTTGGGGAAATTTGGCCGTCGTAACGCTCGTAACCGTTTGGCCTGCGCCAACTGTTAGGCTCAATCAGTTCAAAATTTAAGCAGTCCACCATCTGGCCAGGAGGATATGCGAGAAGAGATTTACCCTCGGCAAGCCCGCCCTGCGGTGTTATAACTTTATGAGATGTTTTGCTGAAATTAATCTTAAGCATTTACACATGAGGTACCTGTTGGTTAAATATTCCACGTGCATCGGTAGGCAAGAATGCGCCGATTGAGTGACTGACTACCATTGTTAAAACGATTCAACAAGTTTCCAACCGTTAAGTACACCTATATCATAACTTACCATTTGTTCCTTTCATATCGACAAGGTTCTTCTACTTCTCGACCGGTTAGGCTGATCTGTGGACAATATTTCAAGTCAAGCCGGTTCATGTACTGCTCGTACTTGGCATCACCCCACTGAAAGTCTTCAGGGCTGTTATCAGATACAGAATAGTTCATCATGGTTTGATGATAAACAACAGGATAGAACTGTGCAGCACACGCCGGTTCATCTGTGTCGTTTTCCAGGGTAACAGCAATAGTTTTAAAACTCGCTTCAATACTATACTGCTTATCAGGAGTAGGGTAAAGGCATAAACCACCACCAACCGGATCACAGAAATAAATAGGCTCCGCGGTCTCCGGTTCGATAATATGCATCTCCTTTATTTCTTGCTCTGTCTTTTTCTCTAACTTCTTGATGAACAATCCAGTGATATCATCCATCAAATACAGTGTATCAGCAATCCATTCGTCAAGAGTAGGCAACGCCAATTCAGCAACGGTATAAGTGTCCTTGTCAATCAAGACCGTAACTGTAGTCTCCTCGACCATAAACGACCAGCGCTGACACATAAGCTGGATGTCAACCCAGGCATCAGCGACCCATTCAGCAACCAATGACTGATCAGAGTCGAGCCCAGAAGCAAGTGTCGTCGGCTCGGCATAACCGATACGACGACACACCTTTTTTACAAGAGACAGGTAATTCATTTGGGCGGTTCAGCTTCGCCAAGGACAGTGAAGAGTTCAGTCATCTTTTTACGAACAAACATACGCCGTTTCCCGGTCTTGGGGTCCTTATCTCTTGACTGCATGTGAACGTGAGTAACCCCTATTTTAAGGGCATTGACGACACGAGCGGGGACTACTGCCTCAACACCACGCGTAATCTGGAATAGTTTACCAAGAACCCTAACTGCTGCCGGTTTTTCGGTCTCCTCTTTCTCCTGGATCTCGATTGTATACCACTTTTCCGGCTCGATCTGTTCAGCAATAGCAATTAGCTCTTCCGTGGGGAGAGACTCGTCGGTGTTCGTATTCATACTTCGCAGGATACCAATCGCCTGGGAACGTGTTTTTACCTTCTGTTTTACCGTGGTTTTGATAATTGGCGCAGGCTCGATAGGTGGTAATACCGGCGGTATCTCTGCTCGTACCTCGTCAATCAGCTCCTTATCAATCTTCCGGCCAAGACGCCAGGTACCATCTGTGTTGCGGACCCGCTTAAGGTCGTGGATTCGTTCGTCCCAGGGAAAGCCTGCGGAGTCAAGTACTAGGGGGTCACTCATCGTTTCTTCCTCGTTAACAGTTATCATGTGTTAGTGTATGACAACCTGCGCATAATAGCAAGTGCCCTGCACTGTTTACGGCGTTATTGCCGTGTTTTACTTCTTGAGTGTGGTGGAGCTCTACGTCTATTATGTCGCCGCAACGTTCGCAGTAATTGTAGCCTTGCTCGTCGCATTGTAGTTGCTTTAAGTGGTCTGTCTGACAGTTACGTATTTCCGCCTGTTCGCTTGGTCGTACGTAATTCTTGCTTCTCGGGTCTATGCTTTGATATGGATTGAATCTGTATACCGGGCAATCATCCCTACATTTGTCTGAACAATAAAAATTAGATTCACCCCGTATATCATTATTAAATGCGTTAATTCTGTTTTTTACTGCATTTCTTGTTGGAACAAAACGATTCTTACATGCTTTGCAAATAACAGTTAACTTTTCATTCTCATCTGGCGAAGGAACATCTGTAACCGGTATACGTCGCCAAAATGTTTCAAATAGCACTGGCGTAGCGTGACACTTCCTACCCTGTTCACGTTGCGCATCTTCCCGCTCTTTATCAGACGTAAATACAATAGCCCGTGGCCGATCTTTAGGCCTTATATCCTCGTATCTTTCTTCATTTATAGTTGATTGACAATCTCGACACCAAGCGTGTAGGCCATCATTATTCCTGGCTGCTTTGTTAAACGCCTCAACCTTTTTTATTTTTCCACATTTCGAGCAATTCTTGTATCCTTCCTTTAATAAACATTTCCTTATTTTTACATGTTTCGCCTTCTCTGCCCGTTTCGGAGCAAGACATTTTTCTTCAGCAGATTTATTACTAGCATTCTGACATTGCTTGCAGGTATTGCCCTTTCCATCGCGCTGTGCCTTATTATTATAAAATTCATCAAATGACTTTACGACTTTACAGGTGCTACACTTTTTCAACCCTCTTTTACGAAGATGTGTTTCTTCTTCTCGCAGATCCTTTCGAGACACATAATCGTCTGACTTCCTAGCCCTGCGCTTCCGGTAGGCTTCTTGTTCGCATACCTTACATTGATTTTTCCTGCCCTGGGGCCGACCTTTACCCTTTACAAAAGATTCCAGTTCTTTTTCTTCACCGCAATGGATACATATCCGTGTCATAATTCCTCCTGTAGTATTTGTACTTTAACCATACTACAGGAGGAGCATTTTGCAATGTAAAGATTTTGCGGGATATCGGCACTAGTACTCAATTGCAATTAGTGCCGTAAGTCGCCATTCTTATTACAACAATGTGGCCGCTACTTCTCCCCTCACAAGCCAATCCTGATTTTGGATCATAGAAACATAATACGTCTTCCAGCCTACAGAACCAACCTGACCCAGCCGATCACCAGCACTAGGCGAATTTGGTTGTACGATCATGGGGGTGATCGCATTTTTCCCTTTAAGCCTGGTATGGCCGTAAGCATGAGTGCCAAACGCAATGAAAGGATAGACATCTGCATTGGTACCGGTCGTGGTAATCATGCCATTTTCCAGGCCGCCTGCATCGGCCCACTTGGTCAATGTCGGGGAAAGGATTACCCGGAATTTACCCACGGAACCTTCCTCATAATCACAGATACGATCCTGTCCGGCATACCGCTGGTAAGGAATCCAACCTGTGAGCTGCTCAAAATCATAGAGCAAGTCAGTATGACCGATGATGACATAGCTGGCCTTAACCGGTCGTGTTTCGTAATCTGGGTCACCAGTCAAAACTTTACGAACATGTTTCGCCTTTGCCGCCATGAGAGACCGCTCAATCCTGGCAATCATTACATCAGACACAGGGGTGTTTACCTGGTTCCTCGCCGTGCCGTTTGCATAGTCAGTATTGGTTCCACCTCTAACAGAACCCCAGCAAGACAACTCGACGATTTCTCCGGCCTGCTCACCGTTATGCTCGGTAGCATTCTGCCTAACCGGATCTTCGTAAACGTCTTCACACACATCGGTGATCTCAACAAAGTCACCGAACTGCTGCAAAGTGGCATCGACATCGGTGTAGGTGATGTCACCACCGGACGGCTCAACACCTTCAGTCAGAGGAACCGGATTACCTGAACCGTCAACCACCAGGGCTTTAAGGTCCCACCGGCGCAGACTGATTATTTTTGAACTGTTTTTGGGCAACGGCTGGCTGTCACCGAACATGTTCAGCACCTGTACGGGCTGAGCATGGGCCAACATTTCAGCCTCTGCATATTTATTTGTCCTCTGAGCTACTGGAGCTCCAGATTCCATAACCATAATATTACCTCTTTAAAGAGTAAGTTTTTTACTTACGGACACCTATATCCCGGAACACTTTGTCCCTGATGGCATCCTCATTGACACTATCAGATCCACCCGTTACGGGCGCAGCTGGCTGTTTTGTATCAAGGCCCAGAGAGGCAGAACGACGTTTATCACGCCTTGCCACTGTCTCGTTTGCCTTGTCCATGGATTCCGCTTCCTGTGCAGCCTTACTCCTGTACCCGGTGGCACCGACAAAACTCTCAAGGATGAACCGGATATCTCCTGGATCATTAGCTTGAAGGACTTGTGCTTGTGCTTCCGGAGCAAGATTACCCTGCCATGATATAAATTCCTTTGACCTGACCATTTCCTCGAAGTCAGGGAAGGACTGCTTAACCGTACCTACGGTATTCGCTTGATAATTTCTATGCTGATTTTCCTGGAAATCATGCCGTGTAGTTTGCAGATTATGCTGCAGTTGTTCAATCTGCTGCTGTTGATTCTTGAAGAGTCCATCCAAGCGGTTAAAATCAACTTTCGGGTATTCCTTCTGCAGCTCATCGAACGTATCGCCAAGAGCCCCCTCTGTGAGGTCAAGTTGCTCGGGCTGCTTAACGACATTGGCTTTATTTTTCAGCTCGTTCAGTTCTGAGTTCAGCCGTCGCTGGTCCCCAGCTTGGCGTAAAACAGTTTCACGCAGTCGCTTCAGCTCGTCATCTTCGCCGCCCTGCTCAACTTTGCCTTCAGCCGGTTCTCCACTAGTCCCGGCTTCTACCGACTTCTTGTCATCCTCACCGCCAATATCTACCGTTTTGTCTTTTTCCTCATGATCAGGAGCGCTGCCCTCCATACCCATGGTCTTCTTTACTTTAGCCATGGCCTCGGAATATTCCTTATCTTCAGCTACTTCCAGTTCTTCAGCGGTCAATTCTTTTTCGTCACTCATGATCTATACCAGGCTCCTTGCTCTGTAAATCAAGAATCGTTTCAAACGCTTGTATCTCAGATGCTGCTATCACGCGTTCGGTTTCTGTTGTTAACGGATTGGTACATATTTCCGTGTTGTATTTTATGCTCTCTGCTATAACGTTTTTAACGTCTCGCCAGGTTGGTTCATGCATTAGATTTTCACCTAAATTTTTACATCTGAGTTCTTTTCAATTAAATATTCATTTGCCATTTTTGACTCAGCGGCCTTAGCACTGGTTACAATCTCTTCCCTCTTCTGCTTGCCCTTCATATCAATTTCTACCACTTTGCCTCTTGCTGTAACCTCCATCTTACGGTCTTCAAGAGCTATTTTTTTAATGGCAACATCGTAGTCCATCTGCGCTTTCTGCTCTCGCAGCTGCAGTTCTCTTTTTTCACGCTGTTCCTTGGCTTGCCACTTCTGCATGTCGAGCTGTACTTTTGCCTGTTCGTTCTGGGCCTCAAGCATATTCGCCTGTGCTTCGATCATCTCCGGGGCTGGCGGCTTCTCTTGCTGTGCCTCCTGCTTCAACTGATCCTCAGACTTGATGACTATTGCGGGGTCACTCTGTAAACCACGTACAATCTGACTATAGAGACCATCCCAGTTAGTCCGCTGTGCAAACTGCGGGTTAGAAGCCGCAACCTGTGCTAGGTTCATCGCGTTTTTTGCGGAAGTTTCCTTCAGTAGAAGACTGGCCGTGCCTTGGGCATTCGGGATAAACTTGCCAAACACACCGGCCATTGGAGAGTTTTGCATTAGATCATCAATCATCCGGCCAATCATGGGTACAGTGACATAATCATCCCAATCCTTAATAATCCTGCGCTGCACTGTATTGGAGGCATTAATCAACAGCTCCATACCACTGAACGTCTTCGTCATGCCCTCGGACTGCTCACCTGATGCAATCTGCGGCAACTGCGTCTCTACATCAGCAAACTGTAACGATTGCTGAAGTATGAGCATGTTTTCTTGTACCCCTGACGGGACGTTAAAAAAGTGGAACGCTCTCTGCAGGTCAACATTTGGTTTTCTACCGCGCCACCCCTTGTTTGGTGTCATCTCCCAGGAAGTTTTACCTTCTATTGGGATTGGCTCAACTGCTAATGCATCAACGATCCACTGCGGACCCACCGACAAATCAGAATTTTTGTGAATCCTTTGCCATGACGCGTTGATATCACGCTGTGGTTTTCGGAGTAGCCGCGGAATACCTTCACTAGCCATGAAACATGTTGTGTCTCGGTCGTAGCAAAATACCCCAAACGGTCTCTCGTCTGTTTCAAGTGGGTTTGGCGCAAATTTTAACAATTTCCCGGAATCGCTAACCCAGACAAGACACTCAATATCAAATTTGTCTTTCTCTGCATCGCCTTCGTCGAAATAGTTTCCCTCTCGTTCCGGTTCTTGGCAACACAGATCTTTTACCAAGTTAGACGGTATTTTTAGATACCCTTCCCAGATAATATAATTATTGGCGTTTGATTCAGGCAGAGACTCGTCCCGCAGCTCAACCAAATGACGCGGCTGCTCTGCTGGCGACTCTGTGGAAATAATGTTCAGAATTTCTTCTTTGTTAAAATCATCACGGAGTAATAGATTCTGTAAATCTGTTTTACTCAACCAATGACGCTGGAACTCATAAGAACAATCTTTCTGTTCCGCTGGTGCCAGATCAGGAAAGTAATCCCACGTGCTAACATGATCAACCGATGATCTTGACGACACAGTAAGTTCAAGCATATTCACAGTATTGCCAGCCTGATCCTGTGCTTGCTGCCAATCCTTTTGGATACTTGTCTTCTGAACCGGCCCCTTGACAACTCCAACACCCAGCTCACAAGCCTGTTTAATAGCTGCCCGGCCCTTAGACTCGTACTGGCTTTCATCCAGTAAGTTAGTTATTTTATCTTCCAACTTTTGCGCCGCGTCATCCATACTTGCCTTCTGCTCTGGAGCTACATCAAGATCAGCGGTAACCGAAAAATTCTTGTCTCCCTGCTGAAACAGCATGTCACTGATTCTAGCTTCAGCGGTCAGTGTTTTTTCCTTTGTTACATTGTGATCGTGTCGATCTTCCGTCTCGCAGCCCTTGAGCTGCCGCATATCATCTAGCCACCGATCCTCAATCCATACCCTGTTAGTCACCGCGTCATTTGCTTTTGCGACGACATAGGCACCTATCGCATCGGATGCAACTTCAATGTTTGGCTTTGTTCCGTCAGGTTCCATAACTAATAATAAAAATCATGTGAGGATAGGTTCATATCCTGATTGTTATAATTTAGGAAATCCAATCCACCTAAGATCTTAATACCTTTGGCAAATGTTCTTAGCGCGTCAGCCCCGTGTCCAGACCAATCTTTACGGGGTGAATTATTAAAAACACCTAATCTTTCATTCCAATCCTTCCTGTATGCCTCCAGGCACTCGATACCACGCGAACACTTTTCCTTGTCGATCCAACATGAATTAAGAAAAGATCTGACACAATCTATATCCGCATTTACCTCTTCTGCCCCTCTGGCACGAGGAACGCGTTCAACCGGTTTTATCCCCAGCGCTTCGGCTGCTTCAATGCGACTACGCCCGGTACCTAGCTCTCGAACATTTACATCATGCGGCATGAGGTGGGCTGAGTAAAAATACCCTTTGTCTTTTAGCACCTGTGCATAGTGGGGAAATCCCTCCCCGGAATTTTCGTAATAATCAATCAATCGGTACTCTAGGCCGTTGGCCTGGATAAACCAAATGGACATAGCATCGTTCATGCCAAGATCCCACGCAGTAATAGTGTGCAGGGATTCCTCATATGGAACCTTGGTGATTCTACCTGCTTTCCTGGCAGCAATGATCTTCTTGGAGTAATACGATCCATCAACGCTGCTCTCAAAAGCCTCATCAATTGTGTTCGGGTATTCCCTCACCATATCATCTTTCTGCTGCGCCTTTTTCTTTACGTACCACGCACGGAACTCAGGGCTGAGTGTGATACTGTTTTCAACCTCAACCTTCTCGAAATAATCAAGTTGTTTCTGCGTGTAGTGCTGGACATATTCTGCAGGCAACTTGTTTTCATCTCCATGCCAAGCAGCAAAGAAATGTAAATTAAAGTCCAAGTCCGTTAGTCTATCACCCTCGTCCTGAAGCTTCCTTGCCTCCTGGACATAATCAAAAAACTCTCCACCTTTACCTTCGCCAGTAGATTCGATAAAAACATAGCAGCCGGGAGCAACCGTGTTCAACGCTCCGGTTCGTATTTCCCGTGCTCTGTCAGGCCGACGTGCAGCAATTTTCCCGAACTCGCTGATATGTAATATTTGGCATGTTCCGCCACGGTGAGAAGTACCAACGGCAACCGAGCTGCCGTTATTCCATTCGAGGAGCTCCTTGTTGTCGGTAGTTAACTGGAGCTTCTCTCGTATTTCTTCCGGGAGATTGTCGTAAGCAAACTTTATCTTGGCCAGTTTCTTTTTTGCATCTGGCAGGCTGAGGTCAATTATCCCGCATGACTGATTTGAGTTAAACAGGCAGTTGTCGAGGATCAAGATAGCAATAAACGTAGAAAATCCACGCTGCCGGTCTTTTAATATAATATTGAGCGTATGCATATCACGCCATAACTGCAACTGTGACTCATTGCGGACGAACTTTATCTTTTGCCCCCACTTGTCCTTGATGCGGTAGAGGTTGTCTAGCCTCCACTCTATGTCAAGTAGCCGGTCGCCGTCCACTTTATGCAGGCCCCTTGTTGGTCAATCCGGTACCTTCGGCTTGGTCCAAAATTTTATCTAAAGTCAACGACACATTACCGGTCACATGGACCTTATCAGTAAACATTTGCAAATGCCTTCCTAGCAACTCCAGAGCACCTTTTTTATCGATGATCTTTACCTTTTTGGTAGTAACCTTCTCTTCATCACCCATGCTAACACTAGCCACATCTAATCCGCCGATCGCTGCAGCAACTCCCGCTGGTAGTTCATGGATAGGGACCAAGCTTCCATCGTCCTGAAACAGTTTCCTGATATCGAAAAATGCCACACGGGCCAATTCGTCAATCACCATATCCTGTGTGACTTCGGTCCGTTTTTTCCTTTTATCTATAGCGTCTACCAAAGCACTTTGTATTTTAGGTTTGCTCAGGTTCTCATGGCCAATGGCAAACGCTGTCTTGCATGAGTATCCAGCCCGGATAGCAGCTTGCGTTGCGTTAAGATCGATCAAGTACTCATCAACAAATAGCTGTTGTTTTTTGGTGAGCAATATCGTTCTCCCCGCATCCCATTGTTAAACTGTTGGCCAAAAAAAAGACCTGTCCCCAGCGTAAAGCCAGAAACAGGTCCAAGTCCTCATCCCTTGCGAGACGGACGTTGTCTACCTGAGTAAACTATTTTGTTTTCTTTTTTACTAACCGTTGCCCTAAGTCTAGGTATGCATCAATTACGCCCCCGTCACTCCACATTATGGTTACCACGGCCTTGCCGGTATGGGCTTGTTCCGCCAGCTTGTCTACCTCTTGGCAAAAAGCTTTTTTAACCTCGTCCCTAGAGCTTGATTTCTTCTTTGTTACCATAATACCACACTTACTGGTTAATGCAAATCGTTTATTGTTCTAATATTACAAGACAATCAACCGCTGTGCAAATTAAAAAAACAAGGATGATTTTGTTTATTGCTGAACATGGGCTTTTGGATGAGTTAAAAAACTAAGATTTATCTAAAATTACAAGACCACATATACGTTGGCACCGACCACAGCATGTACAATCCTTTGGATCAGGATTTCCGTACACCTCCGAATATGTGCACAGGTGCAATTCAGTTGCTGGTAAAATTTTACATTTTGGGCACATAATAACATCTTTTTTTCCAATTTCCATTATTTCAAACCTCCCGAGTTATTTTACTTCAATTCCAGACTCAATATAGGAGACCTTCCGGCCAGCACTGAAAACGCAATAACCTTTTTCTTTGCAATCTGGAAACACTCCTTGTACGGCAACCCTTCTTCCATACCCAATACTAAAGCATTTTCAATTACATCATCAGCCATAGACACTATCATGAGTTGCCGTATCACTAAAACCTCACGAACGTTACTAAATCGTTGCTCCAAAAAAAACAGCGCTGAATTCTCCATCTTCGCAAGTGCCATGTAATACCGACTTGCCGACTTGCTCCCCTGCCTGGTAGCGTAATCAACAAAACTTTTTATCACGTCCGTTTTTTTTCTATGTGCAACCTTGCCGTCTTTTCGCATTTCCAGCCAATTTGCATCTTTTTGTTGAGCTGCGATCTTGGCAAGAGCAGTTCGCATTTTAAAAAACTCTTTGGTCAACCGCTTTTTAAAAGCAACAACCGGTTTCGAGTTTCTCATCAGAGTTATTAAAAAAGTGGTTTGCACCTCATCTAGTATCGCTTCCTCTCCTGGCCGACCTGCCGTCTTGAACTTTCGGATTTCTATTCCAGAAGCGTCACCCAAATCATTCAAATCTTCGGCGTATTTTTTCACCAGCTTCAAGGCCGCATTATGTTCGAT
>JAGLTR010000141.1 GCA_023135155.1 Gammaproteobacteria bacterium | reverse complement strand
CAAATCCTCTCACGCCGACCAATTTTAATTTCTCAAACAAACGTGTTGCCCTGAACCTTTGGGACAAAGATTAGGGTATTCATAATGAACCCGGTAGGGTTCTGTGAACGGATTACCAGGGCTTCCGCCCGTTCAACATGCTGCGTTTGTCCCAATGGACAAACGGTCATATCTCACCCTCTCACGCCGACCAATTTCTAACAAATAACACCGTTTTAATCGTAGACAGGGAAGTGTTTACAAATATCGAGAACCTTGGCTTTAACCTGTTGGATAACCTGCGGGTTCTGCAAATCATCCAGAATATCACACATCCAGTTGGCTAACTCCCTGACTTCTACTTTGCCAAAACCACGCGTAGTCACCGCTGGAGTGCCTATTCGAATACCACTAGTAATAAATGGCGACTGCGAATCATTCGGTACCACATTCTTGTTTACAGTAATATTGGCAGAGCCTAAAGCCATATCTGCGTCTTTGCCCGTAATTCCCTTGTCGGTCAAGTCCAGCAGAAACAGATGATCGTCAGTGCCACCGGAAACCACTTTGTAACCCCGTTCGAGAAAAACCTGTGCCATGGCACGCGCATTGGCTAAAGTTTTTTCTTGATACACCTTAAACTCTGGTTGGAGTGCTTCCTTGAAGGCAACCGCTTTAGCGGCGATCACATGCATCATGGGCCCACCCTGAGTTCCAGGGAACACCAGCGAGTCCAGTTTCTTTTCCAAATTCGTATTGGACCTCGCAAGAATCAAACCACTTCGTGGACCACGCAGTGTTTTATGGGTTGTGGTAGTTGTCACATCGGCAATCTGCACCGGGCTGGGGTAATAACCCGCTGCTACCAAACCTGCTATGTGAGCCCTATCAACGAACAGATAGGCGCCAACAGAGTCGGCGATTTCTCGACACCGCTGCCAGTTCACCACGCGTGAATAAGCAGAAAAGCCGGCAATCAACATTTTGGGGTTATGCTTTCGGGCTAACATCTCCATATGATCGTAGTCAATCTCACCGCTATCCGGGTTCAGACCGTACTGCACTGAATGAAAGAACTTGCCCGAGAAATTAACCTTCGAACCATGAGTCAGGTGGCCACCATCGGCCAGGCTCATGCCCAGTACCGTATCACCCGGCTCACATAGGGCCAGATATACAGCGGCGTTTGCCTGCGAACCAGAGTGTGGCTGCACGTTGACATAATCAGCGTTGAATAACTGTTTGGCACGATCGATAGCAAGTTGCTCAGCTTGGTCTACATATTCACAACCGCCATAATATCGTTTGTATGGATACCCTTCCGCATATTTATTGGTTAACGTCGACCCTTGCGCCTCCAGAACACAGGGGCTGGCATAATTCTCTGAAGCGATTAATTCTATATGTTGCTCTTGGCGTCTGACCTCACCGTTTATGGCAACAGAAAGTTCATCGTCAAATCCTGCAATGGTCATATCTTTGCTAAACATTCAGCTTCCTTGGCAAGGTTACAAAAAAATCATATTGTAATGGCATGCCTGTTCGTCTATGCACCGTATTAAAGATACTTTCTCTCTCAGGATAAATTGCCATGCTCATCTCACCGAGTGATACAGGAACATTAACCAATCTTTATTTCGGGGAGATTAGGTTTTCAGTATGGCGGAACCGGTCTGAGCCACTAAAACCCAAACCGGTGCCATATATAATTCTGAATTTTACGGCGTAATGTCCGTAACATTAATGGGAAATGCTAAGGCTGTATGGGCGACCGTTCCAGCTGGCTTGCCAGCCAGTGCCAAGTCGACCGAACCAGCGTACACAACGCCATCAGAATGATAGACAATATCCACCATAAGCAAAGTCGCTGCCCCGGGAATGGCCTCATCCATAGGACAGAAATTCAGGAGGCGTTTGGTACGAGCCTTTCCGCCGTCTCCTGCAACAAAAGCATTAGGCACGCCACCCAACGGATAGGGAACGATATGGTTTACACCCTCTACGGCATAAATACCCCACAGACTATAGACGCCATTCTCCAGCAAATTATCAAACTTGAAATTTACTGTTGCAGTGCCATCTGACTTACACTTAATCTTTAGTGAACCTTCACCCTCCAACCACTGCTTAACGGTGATCGGAGAATTGGGGGCAGATCTGCTAAGTCCACCACCTGGCACTTCTATCAGTGGTGAGAGTTGCATCCGGTTCCCCGCTGGATCTGCAATTACAGCAACATCCCTTAACGGTACATTCACCAATGCTGGATCAATATCCGTTGGTGCCAAATCAAATAAAGCCAGATAGTTTGCATCAAGAGTCGTAGCTAAAGTTGTATTCTCGTCGCTATCAGGCGTCAATACTGTAGGCTCATGGCTTTCTGGATCAAATCCACCTACCAAGGTCAATCCTGCCACGCCTAACCCATGACCAAGATCCCATTGCGCCTCACCCAATACACGATTAACACCTGTCACAGCAATCGCTTCAATCTTTTTCACTTCAATAATATTTCCATTTTCATTATCTTTGTCATCATCATCTGCGATTACTGTCGGCGACAACACCACTGTGCAAAACGCTACCATACTGGTAATAAATATTAACTTTACTGGTTTAAATATTTTCTTACACATATCTACATTTCCCTATGGTTAATATGTTACATACTTCGAATTTCCTTATTGCTGTCCACACAAATGTGAAACAACAATAAGAAATCATGTAAAACATTTGTTAAATATTTTTACTTGGCACTGAGATAATAATAATATCCTCTTCGGAATTCGGGTCGATAAGTCGTGTCATATATTTACGAAGCACCTCTCTATCGTAAATCGATACCGTGCCAAGGTAGCGTTGTGACCAGTTGGTGATTATCTGTGATCCGAATTCTTCAGGGGTAGAACAGGATTGACCACCTGTTGTGTGTGAGCCACCATTATCGATGAGTATGGTAGGGATTTTTTGCCCTTCTCTAATGCGGTACATATTTAAGGCACAGATCCCATTCCATGTGCTATGGGCGAAGGTATAGTCACCAATAATCAAACACGGAGCCAATGACGAACATTCCTTGGCAAATCTTAGATATCCCACCAGGGTCATGGTCTCACTACCCATAGGTGGCATAAACCTCACATAGGGCTCGTACTTTGAGTGCATTACTGAATATCGTGTGCGTCCGGTAGAAACTGAAAAAACCGGGGTCTTTCCCATCGACTCAGCTACGCTATGAAAGTCTTCAAATATGTCAAGGTAACGTGTATCTACGTCCTGCGAGAACGCATGATTATTATCTTTATTAACATATGTTGATCTAACATCTTTCCCCACCAGGAAAGAATCTATAATGTTTTTGATTTCCGGATCAGAGAGATCACCCGCACCGGTGCCTTTCATAATATCCAGATTTTTCGGATCTGCAGAAATATTCGGTTCACGTCCGTATACATTGACCTTTTTTGGTTCATCAATGCGTTGAATGAGATCGCGTAACCGCCTTTCCATATAGGGCTCCCAACTTTCCAGAACCAGTATTGAATCATAGCGGTTCAAGATGCGAGTCAAACTGGATTCGGGAAGGTTACTGACTGTATTTATCTCTAATTGTGATAATTGTTCATATTCTCCCTGAATAATTTTACGCACACGATCCGTTATACCTCCTGC
>JAGLTR010000140.1 GCA_023135155.1 Gammaproteobacteria bacterium | reverse complement strand
GCACCGCATGCCAACCTTCATGGGGAAGATGCTTCTCCTGACCCGGACCTACGTGGATATCTTGCCCCAGTGTATACGCCAACGCATTAAGTTGGGCAGGCTTGGAGGAGTTGTTATGGACCCTTACGCCCGAAAGGTCCAAGCCGGAGAGCTGCTCTAATCCCGTCTTTAATTGATTGGGCATACCGGTGCAGTTCTCTACTTCATCACCGTTACTTTGGGACCGAGCAGGTGATTCACTGGTAGTAAATTTGCCTTGTAGCAGCTTCTCCTCTTCATCTTCCTCAGGCGTTTGTCGTTGCACGGACTCAAATTTCCCTTGCAACGACTCCTCTTCCTCAACTTCCTGCGCTTCTTGTCTTTGAAGCACTCCCGGCTTGGCTTGCGCGCCGGTTGAGTGAAGAATGTCGCCAATCTCCGCCAGCTGTGTCCGTTGCAGGAGCCCCATTGGATGGTGAATATAGGGGCTTGCTTTGTGCGCCGTAGGCGCCGATCGCTTTTCTTTCGATGCAAAAGTCTTCATTCACTCACCTCTCTACAATTTATGGGAGTAGGTCTGAAGCAAAAACAGAATGTTCGACCAGCCCTCATTCATACACTTATTGTTGCTCCACGCGTTCGACATGCCGATATCTTTTTATAAAGGGCCTAGCCGAGATCGTTCCAGCCAGGCACAACAAAATTACGTGTTAATGACTTCGCATACCAACGTCTATAAGTAGTTGCGTATCGCATTCATTGCCTAGATGGTTGTGTGCCGTTTTATTTTAGTCTCAACACTGCATCACCAATAATATCTCTGGCTGTATTTGCATCGACTCCTAAATCAGTGATCGTTGACTCTTTCGCAATCGCCAAATCATTTACTGTCAAAATACCATTTTCACGAAGACTGGTAGCCACTTCAGACGTCACTCCGGCAATGTCGGAAGTCGGACGGCTTTTATTAATCTCGACGCGAAGTACGCTATGAGCTGTACTCAGTTCCTGCAGGCCTGCATTCAGCTCCTCCATGCTTTGCGTCAACACATCACGTTCGCTTTTCATAGTATTTATTTGTAACGTTTCCGCTTCACGCTGGGCTTTGAGACTTTCTGTTTGAGCCCGCAGCACTGCCACATCTTCTGTTGCCGCTACTTTTTCAGCCTGCAAAGTCGCCAGGCCTGCCCTGGCGGCATCTAGTTCAAGTATTGAATTTTTGCGCGCCTCGACACGGGCCAAATCAGCATCCAGATCGGCAAAATCAGATAGTTGATATTTCCTCTGCTCCAACTGCTCCAGGTTGGCCTGGACTTCAGGTGAAACACCTGTAACCGTTCCTGTGGATTGTTTTTCTACAGCATACATAACCACCTTGCCTTTTTCTTCATAGAGAGTGACGCGCTCTCCATTTTTAATTTTTGATGGTGTCGTGGTGTAGGCCTGCAACAGGCTGCCCGCTTTTTTCGGATCATAGGGTTTGGTGGTTACCTGAATATTATTCCTTTGTAGTTCGGACACTGCATCAGTTACAGGACTATCCAACAGGGCCTCTTTCTTGACTCCCGTATTGATTACCCTGGCCTTGCCAGCCTGTTTTATGGTGCCGTCATAGGCCAATTTGCCAGCCACTTTGAAGCTCTTTTGCTTATCACGGAAAAAGGATTTGCTATCCGCACGCTGGTAAGTGCGTACGGCCATTTGTGCATTTTCCGTCTTCATATAACTCTTGCGCTGGCCTGCCGCCATAGTGGCTGAATACGTCGGATACTTATAGATATTGCCACGGTATTTATCAAACAGACCGGGGATTGAAGAACAACAGACATACTCGAATAGTTTTTTAACCAGTGGCACCACTGGAATCACCGACATCCAGTAGCCCACCGTGGGGAAGGATTTGACTGTCTTGCGTTTATCAAAATTACAGATACGCACGACTTTATTGTCTCTAATTTCAATAGTCGCAAGATAGATGACATCATCATCTGCACAGGTCGGACACTTAACCAGGAAATGATGGCAAAAACAGTCTTTCACATATTGAATCAGGCTGGCTATTAACGAAATAAAAGCATCCATAATGGCCGAGTGATAAGCGATCAAATCGGGTATATATGCATCAGATATGTCCAGTTCCGCCTCGGGAATACTGGTAATGGAATTACCGAGATAACTGGAATTAAAGTCGAGCCCATAATTCAAGATATAGGTCTGGCCATTATCGCGGTCGATAGCCAGGTCGACCGGCATGATCTGTACAGGGATTTGCTCTATACTGGTATTGCCGTCTTCATCATCAGGGATAAAGTCAATCCGCTGTAGGCGATACCCATCGGCAATGGCCACCAATAAAACATCTTCTCTGCGATGATAAGCCAGCGACAATTCCGAATCATCATCGATTTCAACCAGGCCAATAAAATTATGCACTCCCTTACTAAATGCCAAAATCATTTTTTTTGTGCTATCCGAAAAATGATCCACTTCAACAAACACAAAGGTCCTGTCATTTGAGTCCATGTCAGGTCGCACAGCCAGGCCATCGGTGCCTTTAAACGTTGTGCCATCACTGGACCTGAGATCCCAGTATAAATTCACATCCCTGTTTTCATCCGGGCCACTCGACCATGTTAAATCAAGAATAGCGACACGATCATATTCGTCTTCCGTCAATCCCGAACCATGCTGCCAGGTAGCATAAATACGATTGTCTGACTCATCCAGATCCATATGACCAATAGCATCAAAATCATATACCGGCACGGGCTGTGGTTTGGCTTGTTCAAATAAAATATCAGGCCGCAAATAAAACAGACCTCTACCATAACCAATAGCATAAATGACATTCGGGTCTGTTGGGGATTGTTGCATTTCTGTAATTGAGAGATTACAAAACACTGTCGATCTCTCCCACACGTGGGTATCTTCCTCTATGCGCGCCATGCCAAAAATACTGTCGACACCACGCAAATCGGCCACTGCGTATAACAACCCACCGTCCTGTGAAAATGAAATTGCTTTAATTTCTGCCCCGCCCGCCGAGGGCATTTCGATGACTTCAACCAAACCACAATGCTTGATGTTATAAACATTAATAGTATTGTCAGTTCCACCATAGGTATAAACACGCTCACCTTCTGGATGGACCTTGACTCGTGTATGAGCATTCTTGCCAAAGAATGTAGTGGCTTGCCGATCCGGAAAAGGATATTCAGGAAAATTCTGTTCTTCAAACATGGCGCAAAAGACCTTGCTTTGCAGAATCTCTCGTAATCGCAGGTATACACAACGGATAATCAGGTGTTCCTTGTGAGACAGGAAGATGACATTGCCATTGTTGGTATAATTATTGATGTACTGGATAACCAGATTAAAGAAGGTGGCTGCCTTCTTGCGTTGAAAAGAGACCAGGCCTTTGTCTCCTTCACAGTGTATTTCATCAATGCCTTCACACTTGCCGTTGGTAAACTCATCTCTTAGTGCAGCGATCAAATCAAGCAGGCAGTCCTCAATAAAATCCTGCAACAAGGTTCCTTCAAATATGCCTCCAAAACCATGGCGGTTATTGCTATATTTTTCTACGCCAATATCCGGCAGGCCGTCCTCAACCCCGTCAAGACGTAGACACACTGTGCCACTGCCATTACTCAAGATTGGCTGTTGTTCTTCTTCGATCTCTTCAATTCGTTCAAGCAGATTAAATACATGATCTTCATCAAGCACCAGATCATTGCCTTTACAATCCAGGGCATAACCAGAAGTGATGCGCACCTCCTGACGGGTCGGTTCGACCCCAGGTTCTTGCGGGTCAGGCAAGGTATCCGGCCCGCACTCGCCGATCAAGCCACAAACAATCCCCCAACCATGTAAATGCTTATTATGCCAGCGCAGGTCCTTTTCCTGACATAGGTGATCAATGGCATCCTGTACTGTTTGCACCTTGGGCATTTCACAGGTGTTATTTTCAAAACAGATATCTTTGGCTTCAATGTCTGTTAACGCGGGGAAATTCAGGCGCCTACATTCAGGACCTTCATAAGGGATAAATTCACCCTCCATCACCCTGCCCAACGCCGTGTAATGGTGTTCGATACCTCTTGGCAGTTCTTCAGTCAGCAACTCGTGGCCACTCGCGTCAACGGCCTCACGGATTTCCTTGATCCAGTAGTCCCCCGCCAGTAAACGCCAATCCGCCAGTTCTATATTCAGGGTAATCGTA
>JAGLTR010000014.1 GCA_023135155.1 Gammaproteobacteria bacterium | reverse complement strand
AGATCACTAGCGCAACAGTTACAAGAACACTTAGACCATACAGCAACAAGTTTTTATAATATTTTATTCTCAACTTTAGTGTCTTACGAAAATAACTTGCAACTTTAGCCATCGCTTTCTTAATCGGCAAAAATTGTAGCGCAATCAACACAAACGGTATAAACATAAAATAATAAACTTGAATATAACGTGAATAATAATGATTAGATATATGACCGGCTATCTCTGACAGCATCCCAGCAAACAAAGAAACACCACCAAGAAACACGATCAAGTAAGCATATAGATTTTTTTTCTTTACTGCATAACAAAATAAACCCAGCAACATAGGAATAGCCAATAACAAAGGAAAATAACATGGGCCACGACCTTTCCAAAAAACCAAAAAATGCTCCAAAGAAAAATACCGAAAAGATGCGCTATATGGTGCAAAATACCACCCCTGATCTTTCAATACCCCCTGATAGTTGTAAACAAACCAAGCCCACATACTGCCCTTCAATATGACAAATAATAGGACTATATAGCTCACAAGTGAAACAAACAAAGCGAACAACATCTCTTTTGCAAAAACCACAGAAAAGGCAAAATTATAAACCCCATAAATAAAAAACAAAAATATTAGCGTAGGCACAGCAAAATCATTCGACCAAAGAAGACATAAACACCCCAACAACCCCAGCCAAATGAAAGATCTATGAGACTTTGACAATAAACAATACAAGCCCCAAACCACAATAAACGGAATAAACGACCGAAGAGGATAGAGGCTATTCCCAGGCTGAAACACTGAAATAAACAATGGTAAGGCATAATGTTTCACCAAACCAAACTGAAGCAACAACATCAATACAACCATACTATAAATAATAATAGCCAAAAGAAGACTCGCTTTCTTTGAAAGTCGTCCCAAAAAGCCAAAATAAACTAATGTAAATAAGCTAAATAACGCGGTAATTTTCGCCAACAAAAATGCTGCAAATGTGGACGCAAAAACATTCTTTCCAAGCACCATAAAAACTGGGTACAAAGAATACATTACACCAATACCAAGATATGAAAAAAAGTCTTTTCCAAATGCCTGTCCATGCGCAATCCTATCTAGCGCACTAAATGTCTGATAAGCTCCATCCAGATGCTGCATACTGATAATAATTGCCTGACAATAACTATGAAGAAAAATTACCAAAGTCACACTAAACAAAGCAATATAAAACGGCAGAGATAACGGTGTTATCATCTTAACGATTTTAGATCTCCAACCTACTGCACCATCACTGCTAATATCATCATTAGCAAAACCAAACAAAAACCAATTCTTACGACCCATCCTTCGTCCCCCAAAGCCTTACATCAGAAAAAACGCATGGCAAATTATTGTTTAATACTTGCACAGCCAACAGTCTAGCTGATCGTCTCAAATACCACCTAGGATTTACATAAAGAGGAGCCAGCATCACACCATTCTTTATTACCATTTTGATACTGCCTCCATGATTACCGCTTCCATTTGCCCAGCTAATCTTAGCATTATTATACAAATGAGCCTTACACATAACTCGAAAGGACACAAAAGCGACTGCACGCTTATGGATTACACCTTTAGCAATATCATACACATATTTATTTCCTTCGTGACGTACCTGCTTTAGAACTGGCGACAGTAGAATCATGCGCTTTTGCAAAAACTGAAACGACTGCCCCCATGCAGCGGGCGTTCGCCTAATGGTTGCTATTGGGAACGCCTGCTCCCACAACCCTATATTATGATTATCATCCTCAATATACGACTCTCCACTATTCCCATTAAGCAACAGCCGCCCAAACGCTGACTCATTAAAAACTCTGGATCTCACCTTTGTTTTAGCTACTAAGAAAATCAAATTTTTATACCTTATCGGAACATAATACTTCAACAGATACTGATAGAGCAGTCCATTTCTCAAAGCAAAAGGATTCTCAGCTAAAATACGTACACGTGGTGCTAACAATATAACATTCACACGATATTTCTTTAATGCAGCTATAGTGCGTTTCTGTATGGCAATTGCCGCCATATTCAAAGTATTAATCTCTGGCATCATAATAGGGTACTGCAAAGGAAATGAATACACACCACCATTGGTGAAATTAGCAAAATTCTCATTTCTTGCGAGAGTTAGACGCAAGAAATGCTGGGTATCAGCCAACAACTTAAGTTGACTAGTATGACTGATGGTGCCAGATAAGTATGGGAACTTTAACTTAGCTGTTTCATTTAATTTCGCAATTTGTTGTGTCGTTGGGCGCACTAATACCTGAGGGTACTCAATAATATTAGAAAGACTGACATGCAACAGAGTAAACGGCACAAACAAAAGAGTCATTAAATAAACACCGACATACACTCTAGCGCTATTATTGGGCGTTCGCAGATACATAAGAATTAAAAGTAAGGCGCTCTCAAGTAAAGTAATTTCACCCAACCTAGTAAGAACCCCAAGATCAATCCTACCAAAGCTGTAGGGAATGCTGAAAATAGCAAAAAGAACCATAACACTAGTTATAAATAAGGTTTGCATATCTCTCCGATCATGCGATAACTCTCTCCATAACATTATCAAAGCTGACATAGAAATAGGAACCCACAAAAACCTATAGATCTGTATTGGCATATGTCCAGGATTGAGTGAAAACGGCAAACCCCATACCACAGGATTCGCCCCTGCATTCACGAAAAGAAATACTATAAAATATTTTATTATGTGAAAAGCAGGAGTAAATAAAGCCAACATAACCATTAAACAAGTTATCATGATTAAGCAGAAAATAAGTTTTTGCAGCTGATGCTTACAAGAAAGATACAACATGAAAATGGCAAATGGAAGCGACGCCAAAAATAACGGAACCCCTAAGCTTGGTAGAACCATAACTACGAGAAAAATACCAACACCCCAAACCAAACACCACAAACAAGGATTCACAAGCATTTTGCGGTGAAGCAACGGAAACATAACAATAATACTGCCGATGTATGCGACTGATGACAGAACCAGAGCAACAACTTTTTCAGTAAGAAAACGTGCAGAAAAATATATGATCATTATCAAAATAGATCCGGCCAAATAAATACTATTTGTAACCATCCCTGCATTCTCATGAAAGAATAACCAATTAATAAATCCTACCGCTAATTGACTGAGGCCATGCGCATAATTTAGATCCAGATAAGGCAATCTGTGGTACCAATACAGCTCATGCCAAGACAAATAATACTTTGCCATTTCATAAGGACTTTTTATAAATGCATCTGGTACAACTTGATATTGAGAACTAAGGTAATGAGAACTAAGATAAAGATAAACAATAATCGAGACAAATGACACTCCTGATATAATAGTCATCAATCTTTGCCAATCATAATCTTTTTCTTTGCATCTAATATTGAAACCAATCACGACCACTAAAAAACATCCTATCAACATCGCTAAAAAAATAATAAATGCATAACTAAAATATGTCTGGCTCACAATATCGCCATTAACATTCCAAAATGCTGGCTTTAGCGCTAACAATAAAAATGGCAGCCCTATTTGAGAATAACATAAAATTGAATATAGCTTACGCTTAAATACACCAAGTTTATTATGCCTATGGCAAACAAATAGGTATATAAACCCACCAATAAACAGGGGAATATATGGAGCATACTTTAAAACAGGCTGCGCCATGACAGCCACACTTGTCGACAATCTTGTTAAAATCAACGTCAATGCCGAACCGTCAAAAAGGAGAAATACACATAAGATTGTAGATGTTGCGATAACACGCAGAAGGTCCCTCGCCGAACAATTTTTATCTCTAAATCGTAAAGACAGCATCAGCGCCAACACCAAAGATACAAACAAAAGAACCAGGCTTGGCCTACACCCCTGCAAACTTGCAACCAGCGTTTGTAAGCACGTTTTCCTGCATATAATACGAGCAGGGTATATTAATGCAGGGAATACAAGAATAAGCAATTGCTTTCTATAACCAACCACAAACAAATGCCCCTTGGTGTTTGAATCAACCCCAACAATCTTATATGTAAAATAAATAAATGATAAATAGCATATCAAAACGCTCAGCATAACCACTAAAAAGATCAGAACATACTGCCCCGCACTAAACTGCATTGCGAATGGATTAATGCAGGCAACCACGCCCATTGCAAATATAAGTCCTGCAAAAATTTCAATAAAGGACAATCGATACGACAACAAAGCTTTTATCATTAACCAAATATCAGTTAATATTTTTGCCGCTAAAAAATGTATGCGGTAAAAAAACATATAGAACTTCGTACATCGATAACCTTTAACAAAAAGACGCATAAAAACGAACACGCCAATATTAAGCAAAATAAAACTCAGAACATAACCTAACAGCATGTACCACGCCAACAATATCTTGTTTTTCCATACGTATAATGCAAACGTGCTGATAGCCGGCACGGATAAAACTATCATCATAGCCCGAAAGCCTGCTATTAATGCCTTTTCATTATTTTGTAAATGCTCTGATATGACCAAATAACACTTATTGATAACAGTCAAAAACAATAATGCAGCCACAAAAAAAACTGTAACTAAAACAAACTCCCTGGTTTTGCTTGCATTTAATAACGTAAGATATCCGTGAATAAAATTAGTATAACGCTGAGGACATTGAATGGCATATAAACATGAAATCACTCCCAAGGAAAAAACAATGCTAACAAGCAGATCAATATATGATAATTTACAAGGAAAAAAGTGTCTCGCCTTATTTTTGAAAGGCCTTATCATTCCACACTCCAATTACAAACCTAGGATCACACGCAGTATAAGAAATACCATATAGAAGTCAATGAGAACAATCCGTAGAACCAAATCGACTTCAACACACAATATATACACCACTATGTAACACCAAAGTTACACTACCCACCTGCAGTGACACACAAAATTTACGAACAACACCTATCCTTACCAACACTTATTATCAAATCGAGAATAACCATAAAAAAATAGTAACCATCGGCATCCTATCTTGTAACCTACTGCTTATGGGTTGTAGCGCCAAAGCCATAAGTGTTGGACATTATCATCACCGCGGTTGGTATCCACACCACCACTGGAACCCAGGTCCACATTGGGGACCTAGACCACACTGGAGACCCAAACCACATCGGCGTCCTGGACCTCATTGGGGACCTAGACAGCACTGGCACCCAAGACCGCACCATCATCACAAATAGTGATAAACGCTAAATGTAACACAAGAGATACACTCACCGCTTAACATGACACACAAAACTTACGAACAACACCTATCCTTACTAACACTTATTATTGAAGCGAGAATAACTATGAAAAAAATACTAACCACTGGCATCTTAGCCTTTAGCCTATTGCTTATGGGTTGTAGCGCCGAGGCAACAAATCTTGGCCATTACCATCACCACAGCTGGCATCCTCGCCACCACAAGCACCCAGGTCCACATTGGGGACCTAGGCCACATTGGAGACCAGGTCCACATTGGGGACCCAGACCATATTGGAGACCCAAACCATATTGGCGCCCGAGACCTCACTGGGGACCAAGACCTTGGTATCCATACCCTGTTGTTTACCAGGGCCCAGTTCGCCCACAATTTAGATTCGTAATTGGATTCTAAATAGGCGGCTGCATTAGAACTGCGGGAAGTACTCCTGTGCACACTTCCCGCAATTCGAACTACATTCCTGATGAGCACAGTGCTATTATCCCTGCATGTCGAAACGGAGACCAAACATGCAATACTCACCACTTACCGCAATCTCACCCTTAGATGGCCGCTACAACGAAAAACTCCAGGAACTACAGCCAATCTGTAGCGAATTTGGCCTAATTAAATATCGCGTTATTATTGAAGTTCGCTGGCTTGAAGCGCTCGCCGCTAACCCACAAATAAGTGAGATCGCATATTTTAACGATAAAACTAAAGAAGAGTTAAATAAATTCCTAGACAGCTTCTCATTGCAAGATGCAAAAAGAGTTAAAGAGATAGAAAAAACGACCAATCATGATGTCAAAGCTGTTGAATATTTCTTAAAAGAAAAATTCAAAACCAATAAAGAGCTGAAAAAAGCCAGTGAATTTATTCACTTTGGCTGCACCTCTGAAGATATCAATAATTTATCCTACGGTTTAATGTTACAAGCAATTCGCGGCCAAATATTAGCCCCAAACATTGAAACCCTTATCCAAAGCCTAACAAAATTAGCACACAAGCATGCTGAACAACCGATGCTCGCCAGAACCCACGGCCAAAGCGCCACACCAACAACCGTCGGCAAAGAACTAGCTAATTTTGTCGCACGATTACGTCGTCAATATCAACAAATATTAACCACCCCCATAATGGGAAAATTCAATGGCGCTGTTGGCAACTACAATGCCCACATTGCCGCTTACCCTGAAATAAACTGGCTAATAATAAGCAAAGAATTTGTCGAGATTTTCGGCCTAGTCTGGAATCAATATACTACACAAATTGAATCCCATGATGCGCTCGCGGAAATGTCAGCAGCAATAATGCGCTTTAACATAATACTGATAGATTTTTGTCGCGATATCTGGAGCTATATCTCTCTTGGTTATTTCCAACAAAAAACCAAAAGCAAAGAGGTGGGATCCTCAACTATGCCTCATAAAGTAAACCCCATAGATTTTGAAAATGCCGAAGGCAATTTAGGTATGGCGAACGCCCTACTAGATCACTTCATCAATAAACTACCAATTTCACGCTTACAGCGCGATCTAAGCGACTCAACAGTTTTACGCAATCTAGGCAGCGCCTTTGCTTATGCAACTCTGGCCTATAAATCCCTCATAGCAAGCTTAGAAAAACTAGAATTAAATAATGAGCTACTATCAGAAGAGCTAAACAACAACTGGCAAGTACTTGCCGAACCAATCCAAACTGTAATGCGCCGCCATGGCATAAAAAAACCTTACGAACGGTTAAAACAATTAACTCGCAATAAAAAAATAACCAAGAAACTGCTCCATGAATTTATCAGCACATCAAAACTACCAGAGAACGTCAAAAAGGACCTAAAGAAACTAACCCCAAATAACTACATTGGGCTTGCTGGAAATCTCGCAAAGAACCTGTAATCCCGTAGAGACGCCCAACCTGGGCGTCTTTCTGAAATTCATGAGACGCCCAGGTTGGGC
>JAGLTR010000139.1 GCA_023135155.1 Gammaproteobacteria bacterium | reverse complement strand
AATATCAACACGATCCATCACGCCATGGTATTCATGGATGCCTCGACCCGTCTTACCCATAAAACCGACTGCATGACAGTCGTCATGATGCACCATAGCATCGTATTTGTCAGCCAAGTCACAAATCTTGTCTAACTGCGCGATAGTACCGTCCATTGAAAATACACCGTCAGTCGTAATCAGAATACGACGCGCGCCACCCGCCTTGGCCTGTTCCAGCTTGTCTTCAAGATCCACCATATCGTTATTCTTATAACGAAAGCGTGCCGCCTTGCACAAACGCACGCCATCAATAATGGAAGCATGATTTAATTCATCAGAAATAACCGCATCGTCTTTACCCAGAATCGTTTCAAACAGACCTGTGTTGGCATCAAAACACGCTGCATAAAGAATCGTCTTCTCCATACCGAGAAAATTTGTAACTTTTTCTTCAAGCGTTTTGTGAATCGATTGTGTGCCACAAATAAAACGCACCGAGGCGAGACCAAAACCCCAGCGGTCATAACTGTCTTTGGCGGCTTGAATAACTTCGGGATTATTTGCCAAACCAAGATAGTTATTCGCGCACATATTAATCACCTCACTACCATCCGCCAGGGTGATGTCATTCTTCTGATCAGAGGCAATGACGCGTTCGGTCTTCCAGAGACCGGCTTCTTTTATCTCCGCCAGTTCCTGAAGGAGGCTGGTTTTTGCACTCATAAAACTCATAACTCTTCCCAGCTTAGAATGACCTTACCCGATTGACCAGAACGCATCACATCAAACCCTTTCTGAAAATCCGTGTAGTGATAACGATGGGTAATAATTTTCTCAAGCGGCAGACCACTCTGTACCATCATCACGCATTTATACCAGGTCTCGAATATCTCGCGACCATAAATACCTTTAATAAAGAGTCCCTTAAACACCACCTTAGTCCAGTCAATACCCGTACCATCAGGGATAATACCGAGCATGGCAATCTTGCCACCGTTAATCATCATTCCCGGTACTTGTGAAAATGCCTCTGCTGAACCCGACATTTCCAGGCAGACATCAAAGCCTTCAAGAATACCCAAACTACGCATAAACTCTTCGGTAATTTTTTCTTTCTTGCTGTTGATGACACTCGCCTTTGGCACAAGACGCTTTGCCAGCTCCAGCCGGTAATCATTGATGTCCGTAATAACAATATTACGTGCACCACAATGCGCGGCCACCATCCCCGCCATAATACCAATCGGCCCGGCGCCGGTAATCAATACATCCTCACCCACCATATTAAAGGAGAGCGCGGTATGCACGGCGTTGCCATAAGGATCAAAACAGGCCAACACATCCGTCGGAATTTCAATATTAGGCCTGAACACATTTTTTGCAGGAATGGATAAATACTCGGCAAAGCAACCGGTCCGATTCACACCGATACCAATCGTATTCGAACAAAGGTGACGCCTGCCCGCCAAACAGTTACGGCAACGCTCACAAACAATGTGTCCCTCACCAGAAACAACATCACCAATATTCAGCTCAGCGACATTGGCGCCCATCTCAACAATTACACCAGCGAACTCATGACCCACGGTCATTGGTACCGGGATGGTTTGTTGCGCCCATTCATCCCAGTTATAAATATGAACATCTGTGCCACAAATAGCCGTTTTCTGTATTTTCACCAGGACATCGTTATTACCGATTTCCGGCACAGGCACATCCTCTAACCACAAACCTTCTCTGGCATGCTTTTTAACTAAGGCTTTCATCATTTTCATATATTTTGTTACTGCTATTAAAATAAGTGGTGTCAGAGCACAGTTTTTTTCTATAAAGTCAGATAATTCGAGTCTGACCCCAATTACGCCCAAAGGTCATACCCACAACTATACTACGATCTCACTTATATTAACCCTGCAACTCAGACTGCAAAAAATCAAGAAACAAACTAAGTTTAGCTGGCATGAAACGTCGTTCCGGATAAATGGCATTCAAACCCAATGCCGTTGGTACATAATCATTTAGTACAACCTTTAATCGACCTTGCTCTATATCCTCTTCTACAAGCCAACCAAGAATCACTGCAACCCCCTGCCCGGTTAATGCGGCTTCTCGCATTGCATCAGGACTATTAGAAGAAAAGCCACCCTTTACGCTAATTTTTTCCTTGCCCTGTTTGCTAGTAAAGTGCCATTCATTGCGTGTGTTCAGCAGGTTATACACCACGCATTCATGTTGGTGTAAGTCTTCCAGTGTTTCAGGCTCTCCATGTTTTTCCAGGTACTCAGGGCTTGCCACTGTGTAACGCGGAATCGTTCCCATCTTTCTTGCAACCAATGAAGAGTCACTCAAGTCTCCGATTCTGATCGCAACATCGACCCCTTCCTTCACCAGGTCGACATAATGGTCATCGAAGTGCATATCTATTTTTAGATCCGGATACCGCTCTCTAAACTTCCAGACAAGAGGCAAGATTTTCATTCGCCCCGCAGCAATCGGAACATTCACTCGCAACAAGCCGGTTGGCAACGTCTGCTGTTCCCGAATCTCGGCCTCAGCACCAGACAGCTCATCAAGGATCTGGCAACAACGTTCATAATAATGATGTCCTGCATCGGTCAGGTTCAATTGCCGGGTACTGCGACTGAGCAGCTTTGTGCCCAGATGATCTTCAAGGGCAGCGATCTGTTTACTTACGGTCGGTTGAGAAAGCTGCATCTCACGTGACACGGCAGAAAAACTCCCCGCCTCAACCACCCGACGGAAGATTTGCATTGCACTGATTCTATCCATGACTCTACTCCACACTTATTCCTTAATGGAATAAATATTATACATAAATACCTTATTATCAACTTAATAAGCATACTCTAATCTTTACCTCACTAGCCATCAACAAGCAGGAGGTACGGAATCATGAAAAAGAAAATGCGCGGAGTCATCGACCCCTACGGGATCAGTTTGCTACTTGGCATTATCGGGGCTTTCTTCTTCGAGGCGCAACAAGACGAACTACAACAAGCCAAGCAGCAAGAGCAATACAGCCAGCCCCTCGCCAGCAACAGTCAGACCGTTACACCGGAGGCAACTAATGCCAGTAACAAATGAAATTTACTGGCTCACCCTCACGGCGGCCTACACATTACTTCTGGTCTTTCCATATGCCTTTGTCAGAATTCGTCGGCTTGGTTTTTTAAAATTACTGACGAACCCCTTACCCGGAGATGACCCCTTTGAACAGGCCTGGGCTCACCGTGCCTATCGAGCACACATGAATGCCATTGAAAACCTGGTGGTCTTCGCACCACTCGCCGTGGCGGTCACCGTGACCAACTCAGCAAATGATGTCACGGCCATGGCCTGTGCCGTCTACTTCTGGGCAAGGGTAGTACATGCACCATTTTATATATTGAACACGCCCTATATACGATTCATCTCTTATTTTATCGGCGTCGGCGCCTGCTTTGTGCTCGCTTACCAGTTGCTGACATAGCGTTATGAGGGGCCGGGGGTAACACGTAGTCTCCTCCCAAGGGCTCCGGTCCCTCCCTTAATTTCCAGGCCCCATTTATTCAAGATATAGGAATAATTCGTTGCCCATTATTAATTGTATTCACTATCAGATATCTATATTAGAGAAAAGTGCGACCAGAACCTGTGGTTCAGGAAGTTACCCTGACACTGGAAGTGTAGGGTACTCATAATGAACCCGATAGGGTTCTGTGAGCAATAATGAAGCTCTTTAGAGATTCTAAGTGAGCTCTGACCCCATTTATTTTTTATAAGTACTCGATACTAGATTTATCAATTTCAGCATTAATTTTTTTCAGGTACTTATCCTCTGCTAATCTTACGTCATCGAGTGATTCGTTTTCTTTCACTATCGAAAATATCTTGCCAGTAACAGGATGAAAATATACATGTTGTGCCGCAGTATTCCTCGTATCCTGGCCGATTACCCGAATGCCTTCTTTTTTTAAGAAATCTAAAACAAATGCTATATTTTTATCACCAATATCATTCGAAACTCCTTTAAGGACCTTTCCTCCACCAAAAACACTACATTCAAAAAGGTTTTTATTTCCTCCTGCTTTCATAATTTCATTAATTAACAACTCCATAGCATAAATCCCGTAATTTGTATTTTCCTGTACATGGTGTCCATCCATGGGTTTGGGTAATTTAAAATGATTCATGCCGCCAACTTTATTAATTTTATCTCTCATGCACACTGTTACGCATGAACCCAACATTGTGGTAATCAATTCGTGATGTTTTGTGACATATACCTGCCCGGGTAGAATACTTGCAACCGGTAATTTTCGACGCGGATCCCAGTAGCGTTTGATATGTTGAAATTGTGGTAAAGCTTGTGGTATTGATTTCAATTTTTCGACCTTAAAATAGATTCTTCAGATAGATATATTATCGGCCGATACATTAAAGATATGAGCACTAACCTTAATTAAATGGGGCCAGAGATTGAGGTATCCCCAGGCTCAGACATAGAAAAGGGGTCTGACCCCTTTAATTTCTACCTCCTTGTAGAAATACTTTCTTTCAAATAAATAATTGCGTATCTATATTAGAGAAAACTGTGCTCTGACCCCACTTATTTCTATTAACGAGTAGAAGTCTTTATATGTCAGCTGTTAGCATGAAAGAGCAATACCGGAAAGGGAATGCCTATTCTATAACTGGTTGTATTGCAGCATGAGCCCTTTCTTTTCTATGGATCACGTGTCTCGCTCAGAATGAGAGACAAGCGACGAAAGGAGATCAAGCATGGCTACCAGAAAAAACACCAAGAGTACAAGCAAGAAGTCTAAACCAGGGAAAAAGAAGCAAGAACCGAAAGTTCAAAAGAAACCACCTGTCGGGAAGCCGCCCACAACCGGGAAGCCAAAACCGAAAACAACTGAACGTCCCAAACCCCCTCCACCACCAAAATGCGACTGTACTACGAGTAGCGATATTTACACCCAGATCGGGTCTTTACGTCCTGTTGCAGGACGGGCACTGCGAATCCATGTAAATATCAGAAGCGTGGTCGTATGTGATGAGGCAACTCCAGATCATTGTTACTACAGATACATAGCAACGGCAGACATTCAGCGATACCGGCCACGACGCGGCAGACGACCTGCAGCCTGGGAAGCCTATGCCCGAAGAAAGGCATTCATTCAGTCATTTACTGTTCACGATAATGTAAACAAGACAGAACATCCTGATCGAATCGATCAATCAACCCTTGAACTGGGTGAGTGGTTTCCACTCGCTCCGCAAAAAGAGAGTACCCGTATCACACTCGAACTTGTGGGTTCAGCACGAGGTGGGTGGCGTACAACGATAAACCGCAATCTGGAGCTGTGCGTACCGAAACTTGATAACCCCGATTGTCCTGAGGTGAAGTAGTTCACAAATACAAATACAAATAAAAGGGGTCGGTGACAAATCGAAATACTAATGATTCTCATTTGTCACCGACCCATTTTTTCCTTCTTATTTACGTGCCATTTCTACCTCCTTGTAGAAATACTTTCTTTCAAATAAATAATTGCGTATCTATATTAGAGAAAAGTGCGACCAGAACCTTTGGTTCAGAAAGTACTTAATGAAGCTCGTTAGAGATTCTAAGTGTGCTCTGACCCCACTTATTGGTTGGCGAGGAGAGTGCCCTTACCAACCCAGGCACAACGTTCCATATATTAGTTTATTAGCTTTTCATTATTTCCATCACGTTACATTTTATGTGGAACAAAATCAGTATTAAATAGTCTACACATCCTGTCAGGAATTAATAAGACATAAAAATAACGTAATCTATCAGGAGCAATAATCATGAATGGAAAGAAAACCACCGGAACTACCCTCGCAATCGCCGCTGCCGCTATGTTTGCCGCTGCCCCTATGTCAGTAATGGCTGCAGGCGACAAGGGAAGTAGTGAGGCCAAGGTCCATTGTTATGGCGTAAACAAGTGTAAAGGCCATAACGACTGCAAGACCGACAAAAACGCCTGTAAGGGTCATGCAAGCTGCAAGGGCCATGGCTTTATCTCCATGTCCCAACATGCCTGTGATGAGACTGGCGGTAAGGTCGGTAAATAAGTCCGGCTGAAAGTGAGGGGTGGGCCGTTTGCCCGCCCCTTTTTTCCCATTCTGTTAGAAAAACATAATAATGACGACTATGAAGCCTGCTCAGCCAAGCGTAGCTGATACTCCGCCTTCACGGCCCTACCTGGGCTATGGCCTGGGGCTGCGCACCGAATATTACGATACGATCCTGGAACAGCAACCGAACGTCGACTGGCTCGAGATCATTTCTGAAAACTACATGGTCGATGGCGGCAAGGCGCTGCATTACCTGGATCGTTTCCTGGAACGTTATCCCATCGTTATGCACGGGGTCAGCCTGTCTATCGGTGGCACCGATCCGCTGGACCTGGACTACCTGCGCCGTCTGAAGGCGTTGGTCGAACGCGTTAACCCGGTGTGGCTGTCAGACCACCTGTGCTGGACCGGACAAGGTGGCCACAATGTCCATGACCTGTTGCCACTGCCCTATAACACCCCTGCCATCAGCCATCTCGTCGACCGCATCAAACAGGTACAGGACTTTCTCGGCCGTCAGATCCTCATGGAAAACGTGTCCAGTTATGTCACCTATACCCACTCGCAGATGAGCGAATGGGAATTCTATTCCACCATCGTCGAGCAGGCCGACTGCCTGATGCTGCTGGACATCAATAATATTTACGTCAGCGCCGTCAATCACGGCTTTGAGCCCCTCGAGTACCTCAACGGCGTACCGCTTGAACGAGTGCAACAGTTCCACCTTGCCGGGCATACCGACTATGGTGATTTTATTGTCGACACCCACGACCACCCCGTTGTCGATCCCGTATGGGACCTGTACGCTCGGGCCATCGAACGCTTCGGCCCGATATCGACCATGATCGAACGCGATGACAACTTCCCGCCCTTCGACGAACTCATGGCCGAGCTGGATCAGGCCCGCACCATCGGTGACAACATCCTGGGTAAGCAACAATGCAGAGCCTGAAGGGTCTGCAGGCCGCCTTTAAGCGTCACCTGTT
>JAGLTR010000138.1 GCA_023135155.1 Gammaproteobacteria bacterium | reverse complement strand
ATGTGGATGATTATGTACCGAAGGGTGCGGTTATTTTACGTTTCCGTGATACCCGCCAGCGTGCACAATTGGAACAGGCCGAGGCAGCCTTACGTGCGTCTGATGTTGCCTTTAAGGATGCAGAAAAAGAGTTTACCCGTATTCGTGATATCTATGCGAAGAAACTGGTTGCCAAGGCTGCACTTGATAAAGCCAGTGCCGCATTGAATGCTAGTAAGGCACGAAAAGAACAGGCACAGGCACGCGTGCGTGAAGCCTCTGATCAACTGGAACGTACCGTCCTGCATGCACCCTATAGTGGTATCGTTACGGCACGCCATGTTGAGGTAGGCGAAACGCCTCGAGTTGGTCAAAAAATTATCACTGGCTTGTCTTTGGACAAGTTGCGTGTGGTAGCACAAGTGCCACAACAATTTGTTTCTGTTTTGCGTGGCGACTGTTGTCCTGCACGTATCCTGTTGCCGGGTAATGAAAAACATTTTGTAAAAGCGAATAAGTTAACCGTTTCTCCTATAGCCAGTTCAGAAAGTCATAGCTTTCAGGTGCGTGTTGATCTGGAAAAAGGCCAGCATGGTCTGTATCCGGGCATGTTCGTAAAACTGGTGCTGGATACCGGAAAAAATAAACGATTGTTGGTGCCGGCCAGGGCCATAGTTCAGCGTAGCGAAGTCACGGGTGTTTACGTCTTAAACAAACAGGCTGAGGTGAGTTTTCGTCACATTCGTACCGGTCGGGCACATGGAAATAATCGTGTCGAGGTACATGCCGGTCTTGAAGAAGGAGAGCGTATTGCGCTTGACCCTATAGCAGCCGGTATTTCCCTGAGTGAGCGTGTGAATCATGAGTAATAGCATGGGTCTGTCCGGACGCATCGCCAAGCAATTTCTGCATACCGAGATCACGCCACTGCTGGCGTTATTGGGTTTATTGTTAGGTCTGTTTGCTATCCTCGTAACGCCACGTGAAGAAGAGCCGCAAATTAGTGTGACCTTTGCCAATGTCTTTATTCCCTTCCCCGGGGCAACCGCAAAAGAGGTTGAGCACCTGGTAACGATCTCTGCTGAACAGGTCTTGTCCGAAATTGAGGGTGTTGAACATATCTATTCAGTATCACGGCCGGGCATGTCGGTACTGACCATTCAATTTAAAGTTGGCGAAGAACGTCCCAACGCTATTGTTCGTTTGTATAACACTATTTACTCTAATCGGGATTGGTTACCACAAAATATCGGCGTGGGGCAGCCACTGATAAAACCACAGGGTATTGATGACGTACCTATTATTACCGGTACCTTGTGGGCGGATGATGAATCAATTGGTGCCCATGAATTATTGCGTGTGGCACATGCGATAGAAGCGGAACTTAAACGTGTTCCGGGTACACGAGATATTTACACCATTGGTGGGCCGGAGCGTGCGGTGCGTGTCATTATTGATCCTCAGCGACTGGCAGCTTATAACATTGCTTTGAGTGATCTTCGTCGGGCTCTACAGGCTGCAAATGTTGCGGATGATGTCGGGCAGTTAGTTGAAAACAATACAGGCATTACAGTTCGTGCCGGAGAGTTCCTGAGTCGTGCTGAAGATGTTGCACAGTTGGTGGTTGCTGTACATGAAGGTGCACCGGTTTACCTTGAAGATGTAGCTGATATCAGCCTTGGTCCGGATAGGCCAGAGCAATATGTCTGGTTTGGTACTGGCCCCGCAGCAGAAACAAAAGGCATAACACAGCATGGACAGTTCCCTGCAGTCACCCTGGCCATTGCCAAGCAGCCGGGTACCAATGCGGTAAATATTTCAAAGCAAGTCATCAAACGCTTTGAACAGTTAAAGGGCAGTATTGTGCCAGATGGTATTCACGGCACGTTGACGCGTAACTATGGTGAAACGGCGGATGATAAGGCCAGGACGCTGATGGGTAAGTTGGTCTTTGCTACCAGTTTTGTTGTTTTACTTGTTTTGTTTGCGATGGGGTGGCGTGAGGCAATTATTGTTGGTGCCGCCGTTGTTATTACACTGGCTATGACCCTGTTTGCCTCATGGGCGTGGGGATTTACCCTTAACCGGGTTTCTTTATTCGCGTTGATCTTTTCCATAGGCATTCTTGTCGATGATGCGATTGTTGTGGTGGAAAATATTCATCGTCATATGGGCAAGGGTGGGCTGAGTCTTGCTGAATCAATCCCTCTCGCAGTAGATGAAGTTGGTGGACCAACAATTCTTGCGACATTTACGGTTATTGCTGCATTGTTACCGATGGCCTTTGTTAGCGGACTTATGGGGCCTTACATGAGCCCGATCCCCATTAACGCAAGTATGGGTATGTTGATATCTCTGGTTGTTGCTTTTGTCATAACGCCATGGATGACATACAAGATATTAAAGAATGTCAAAGTTGCGCATAGTGAAGAAGATGAAAATGGAGGACTATTCAAGTTCTTTAATCACTATGTGGGTCAGTTTTTAAACGGTCGAGAAGGTGCGCCTAAACGCCGTAAACTCTGGATAGCCATTCTTACACTTATTGTTTTATCAGTATCTTTAGCCGGTTTTAAACTGGTGGTTTTGAAAATGCTGCCCTTTGATAATAAGTCTGAATTCCAGGTTGTTGTTGATATGCCCGAGGGGACAACCCTTGAACAAACAGCACGTGTTGTTGATGAGTTGGGTAGTTACATAGCCAAAGTGCCTGAAGTCAGTGATTATCAGGCCTATGTAGGGACGGCTGCACCGATTAATTTTAACGGCCTTGTCCGGCAATATTATTTGCGCAGTGGTGACAATGTCGCTGACCTACAGGTTAACCTGGTGGATAAATCCCTGCGCGAAACCAAGAGTCATGATCTGGCATTTGCCATGCGTGAACCCTTGCAGGAAATCGCCAAGCGCTTTAATGCCAATGTGAAAGTAGTTGAAGTGCCACCGGGGCCGCCGGTGTTTTCACCCCTGGTCGCAGAGGTTTATGGTATCGACTATGAAGGCCAGATACAGGTAGCAAAGGATATTCGTCGCACTTTCGAGCAGACAACGGATATTGTTGATATTGACGATAGCATTGAAGCTGATGCCGGACAGTTGCTGGTCAGTGTAGACAGGCAGAAGGCTGCACTTCTTGGGGTAACACAGCAGCAGGTGGTCACAGCATTACGTACAGCTTTGCAGGGCGAAGATGTTAGCTACTTGCATGATAAAACGGCAAAATACCCGGTACCTATTCGTGTCGAGTTCGCTGATAGGAATAAGGTCGATATCACTTCACTACAAGGTATAAAGTTGCGGTCAACAAATGGTGACCTGGTAAGTTTAAGTGAAATTGCCAGTTTCCGGTCATCCGCGCGTGAGCATGCTATTTACCATAAAGATTTATTGCCAGTTGTTTATGTCACAGGTGATATGGCTGGTGAACTTGATAGCCCTCTGTATGGTATGTTTGATATTTTCACATCGCTTGGTGATATGGGTATTAAGCAGCACCTTATTCAACAGCCCGAACATCCTGTCGACTTTAGTCTGAAATGGGATGGCGAGTGGCAGATTACCTATGAAACATTTCGTGATATGGGCATTGCCTATGGCGTAGGTATGATTCTTATCTATTTGTTAGTGGTTGCCCAGTTCCGTTCTTATGTTGTGCCATTGATTATTATGGCGCCAATTCCGCTGACTGTTATTGGTGTTATGCCCGGGCATGCATTATTTGGTACGCAGTTCACGGCGACGTCAATGATTGGCATGATCGCACTGGCAGGTATCATTGTGCGTAATTCGATATTGTTAGTAGATTTTGTCAATCAATCAATAGATGAAGGTATGCCTTTGCAGGAGGCAGTGATTCGTGCCGGTGCCGTACGCGCCAAACCGATCACCCTGACAGCTCTGGCAGCTATGCTAGGAGCTTTCTTTATTCTCGACGATCCAATCTTCAGTGGTTTGGCAATTACGTTGATCTTTGGGATATTTGTTTCAACGCTACTGACACTGGTTGTGATTCCAGTGTTGTACTACGCTTATATGTACCGTCTGCAGGAAAATAAATGAGCTAACGTTGACTACGTCTAATCATGTTACGTTCGAGTTTCACAACAAATTGTTGAATCTGGCGTTCTTCCTGCCGACCCAATTTTACATAACGCGCACCAATATAAACAAAGCGGTTATTGCTGTCTTCTCGTACATTCCTAACCTCGAGAGCACATTCAAAATCATTTTTCCCCGGGATTGCAAACTGGCAAGTGGGTAATAGCATCCCGCTCCTGAATGGCATTGAATTTTTTAATTCAAATTGCAGACCTAAACCACCTAAAGAAATATCTGTAATCAGTCCCTGACTTAACATATTACTTTCATTGTTGATCTTGATCTCAACATTATCACCCATACTCACCGGTGCACGGTATGCCTCTCTTTGTTGGTGATAATCAAGTGAAGCAGGGTAGTCTATAAGGTATGCAGGTTTGCCGTCATCATTAAAGAGTTCTTTTATATATCCGTTGAAGCTAAGTTTGATGCCTTCATGATGCGCGTTGACAGAGAACTCTTTGAGTTTCATCACTTCTTTATGACCACTTTCAGGATGTAGAACATCGAGCATCATTTGATTCTTGTCGGCATCAACATCAATAATAATACTATTGTAGGAACGATCTATTCCAGGAATGTGAACACTCAGCAAGGTATGGGCTCGCTGTAAACGATACAGGTAGCCTGACATTATTTCTGGCTGGGTAATGTGTTCTATATTAACGCTGTCAGTCATATCACAATTTTTCATACAGTAGTTTGGGCTACTGTATCAGAATTTTATATTTATTTAATTAAAAGCTGTTGAGGAGTTCAGGCTCGGGTAAGAGAATGTGCCGACGCACTGGAAACAGTTTTACCGGCACGTCCGTAGAGTTCACCGGCTTGCCCATGCCCTTGAAGTATTGCAATGGCTTGTTTGATAGAACGTTGAGAGCTTTCAAGTATGCTGCCATTGAGTAGATTTTGTTCGCGACATTGACCTAGCAGCTCAATTAATCGTTCCCATAACACCTTTAATTGTTGAGAATTTTCGGTCGAAGGATGATTGTCGATATAATCCTGCATGTCAGCTGTTGCCAGACCGGTTGTTTCAAGCAGATGCTTGCTGCGACGCTCTGCACTGGTTTCAAGTTTTTCGGCAAGATCACGTTTCTGTTTCGCTATTTCTTCAACTTCATTTCCATTGCTCTTTGACAACGCAT
>JAGLTR010000137.1 GCA_023135155.1 Gammaproteobacteria bacterium | reverse complement strand
ACGATGGCACAAAGCGTAACCATGAAAACGGTGTATTAGTTAAATTGAACGTCCAAGCAGCAGCGATTGGCTGGATTGTAGAGATTCACCCAAGAACCAAGGATTTAATCGACGATATAAACAATGCGCGTAATTTCATATCGAATTGCTGGTTTGATGAAGAAAAGTGCGACTCTATATTGACAGCAAGCGAACAGCGTACCGGTGGTCTATTGGCGCTTGAGAACTTTCGTAAAGAATGGAACGAGCATTTAGGTTGCTGGAAAAGAACGCCTTTGCATGACTGGGCTTCTCACTCGGCAGCTGCATTTAGAACACTGGCAGGTACATTCCAGATAGCACAGCACTCTTATGTTAATCAACAACGAAGAATAGTAGTTAAACGTAAACCGACAGGATGGACTTAATCATGGCTATTAAAAAAGAAACTAAGAAAACCCAACGTAAAGCAGTCGCTTCCGGCAAGGGTATGGCTAATAAATCAAGCGCACGTACTCGCATGAACAGTAGTGCTAAGTCTAAAAGCTCAGATGTAGACGAATATCTATCAGATAAAGCATCCAAGAAGAAAATTAATTCATTCAAGAAAAAGAAACCATTAACAGCAGACGAACGGGAAAAATACACAAAGTCATACAGAAAGAGCCGCAAAACAAAGGCAGGTAGCTCTAAGGCTTTGCATGGCGGTAGTGTTTCTCATAAAGCTGCAATTAAATCAGCTAAGAAGAAGGCGAAAAAGAAATGAACCAAGGCCAAATAGATCATATCTCAGTAACACCGGTAAGAACTTCGGATAATGGCGAAGGGTATCAGTTCAATATTGTAATGAAGGTTGGCGATGATTTGTTACAGGTCGGTGGTATCGCAAAACGCCAAGCCGGTTGTGATGCTTTATCGGACTTGATGCACAGTCTAGCTCGTGAGATAAAGAAACTCCCAAAGGTTGCTTCATGTAATCAGCCCACGTTGAAGGCGGTAAAATAGCAATGGCTAAAATTTCAATAGCATTAGGTGAGGTTAAGGAAGCGATTTGCGGTGCTATTAGCTCAATCGTAGATCCTAATGCTATGAAAACAGAGAGTGGCGGCGAATTGCCGAAGTCTCAACATGGCGTTGATGTGCAGCATAGTGCGGCTAGACCGTGGATAATGCGCTTTGCCTTTGTTTCTCGTGATGGCTTTGCTGTTTCAATGATAGTTAATGCCAAAGAACTAAGCCGACAGTACCTAGAAAACATGATGCACGACCTTAAAGATAATCTAACTAAGGCCAGCATGACCCGTCAGGACGATGAAAGAATGGAAATTAGAATGAAGGTAGGTGGATAATGGTCGGATTAGTCAGAAATGCCACTAACCAGCAGATTCATAACTCGAAGGAAAAGCAACGAGAAGAATCTGAGCAGCTTAATAATCCGGTAATAACATCATTATCTGCCCATGTTAAGCGAAAATGGGAGGCTTCTCGTCAGGCCAAAGAAAGAATTGAAAAGCGCATGCTTAAAAATGGGCGACAAAGACAAAGTAAATACGAGCCTGAGAAGCTGGCCGATATTCGTGAGTTTGGCGGTAGTGAGATCTACATGCAGCTTACTAACTTCAAGATGCGTACTATTGAGGCTTGGATTAATGACATTATGTTCCAGTCTGGTGAAAAACCGTGGACGCTCAAGCCGACCACTATCCCAGAGTTAAGCCCAGAACTTGAAAAGCAGATTGAAGGCTTTATTACCCAACAAGCAGACGAAGCCATGAACGCGGGTATTGAAATATCCAGCGATGGCATTAAATCGAAGTTTGAAGAAATCAAAAATGTAATGAGCGCCCGTATCAATGAAATTGCTAAAGAACGCGCTGGAAAAATGGAAGATAAGATAGAAGATCAACTTATCGACTGTAAATGGGAACATGAATTAAAGGCAGTCATTAAGGATATGGTGACTTATCCGGCTGGTATCTTGAAAGGGCCAGTTCTTTTAAACAAGAAAACACTCGCTTGGGAACAAGCTGGCGGCAAGTGGTCGCCAAAAGTAGGCAGAGAATTACAGCCTCATTACCTGCGTGTTAGCCCGTTCGATTATTACCCTGCGCCAAACGCTCGCGGCCAGAATGACGGTTACAGCTTTGAACGTCATAGTTTACGCCGTAGCAATTTGAACGATATGAAGGGTGTGGCCGGTTTCAGTGATACTGCTATTGATGAAGTGCTAGAAATGTACCGCAATGGTGGCCTTCATTTATGGCTCTGGCGTGACCAAGAACGCGCAAACCTAGAAGGTCGTGATAACGAATGGCTAGATTCTGATGATATTATCGACGCTTTAGAGTTTAACGGCACTATACCTGCTTCTTTATTGATTGATTGGGGCATGGATGAAAGCAAAGTACCGGATAGAAACGCTGAATACATGGTGAATTGCTGGTGGATTGGTAATGTCGTCATTAAGTGCGTATTGAATGAAGATCCTTTAGATCGTCGTTTATACCATGTTGAAAGTTTTGAAAAGCTGCCTAGCTCTATCTGGGGCTTGAGTGTTGCCGATATTCTCGAAGATATACAGTCTGTGGTTAATGCTTGCGCCCGTTCACTTGTCAATAACATGAGTATTGCTAGTGGCCCTCAAGTAGAAGTGCATGTTGATCGACTTCCACAAGGCGAAGAAGTGTCCGATGTTTACCCGTTGAAGGTATGGCAAACCAAATCAGATCCAAATGGCACAAATAATCCTGCGGTTCGATTCCACAATCCTAATCCAATGGCTGATGTATTGCTTCGAGTCTATGAGTTTTACGACAACTTAGCCGATCAGTATCTTGGTGTTCCATCTTACGTGTCTGGTGATAGCAACCAGAAAGGTGCGGCCAAGACAGCTTCCGGTCTTTCTATGCTAATGACTGCAGCATCACGCGGGATTAAGCAGGTAATCAGTCATGTAGATGGATATATCGAATTCACCGTTGAAAGCATGCACTATTACAACATGGTCAAGCTGGATGATGATTCGATTAAGGGTGATGCCAAGGTATTAGCTCGCGGTACAGCCTCACTGGTAGCGAAAGAACAACAACAGATTCGGCGTCAAGAATTCTTGGGTATTACCAACAATGAAGCTGATTTGAGCATTATCGGCATGGAAGGACGTAAGAAACTTCTGCGTGAAGCGATTAAGTCACTTGATATACCGGTAGACGATATTATTCCAGACGACAATAATTTCGTTAATAAAATGAAACAAGCAGCAATGATGGAATTAGAACAACAAATTCCACCAGAACAAGGCGCTCAAGCTTTAGATGCAGCAGGACAACCAACCGGTGGCGCTGATGCCGCTTTATTTTAGGGGATAGGAAAATGGCACAAGGCGTACAGGTTCACATGATGATTGCTGAGTTTGATGTGTTTACGGTAGCAACAGTTTAATGCAGCAGTTAAGTGAATCTGAGAAGCGAGCGATCCAGTCTCTTGGAAACAATGCCAACTTCGTAAAAGTAGTTGGCTGGATGGCTCGTTCGCTTAACACTCAGGATCAAGTAAACCGCAATCTTAGCGATAATTTATTGTATCGCGGTCAAGGCAAAGCCATTGAGTTAGCTGACATAATAGATACTTGCAACCAGTTAGGTGTGCCTATACCCTAATTAAAAGAATTCGCAGATCCCACGTAAAGTGGCCTGCAATAAACAGTTAGTCGAAAGACTGGCATTGTATATCTAAGAATCCCGTAAGTGCGGCTCATGTTTGCAAACGTGAATCCCGAAGAAACGGCTCAAGTGAGGTACAGATGGCTATTCCATCAAAAGTAAGACAAGCAGGCGAAGAAGCAGATGCGGAAATTGCTCGATTAAAGCAATTAGAAGTGGATGCAGCCGAAGGAAATCCCGATAATCCGGCTTCCAATGAAACACCAGCAGTAGAATCCATTAACCAGTCCGAGCAATCGACCACTGGAGATAGCCAAGATAGTGAGTATTGGAAAAACCAAGCTGACTCTTGGCAGAAGCGTTTTACTAACTATAAAACGGGTACAGACAAGACAATTAATCAATTACGTGACGATGTAGAGGCTATTAAAGCCGATACGGAAGCAAAAATCGAAGCGGCAGTTGAAGCAGCTATTCCACGGGATAGTCTCTCAGATGCCGAGAAAGAAGATTACAGTGAAGAATTTACTGATGTAGTTGAGAAAATAGCAGAAGCTAAGTCAAATCCAGTGATTGAAGAACAGCGACAAATAATCGCCAGCCTTAAATCACGGCTTGAAGCACTTGAAAAAAACACCGCCAAAACAGAAGAAGCGGCGAATAAAACAGGTATGGATAGTTTCTTTGATGATCTGGATGCAGAAATCCAGAACTGGGAAGATTTGCAGAAGGACAATCGTTTCGATGATTTTCTAAAAGCTTATGATGAAATGTCTAATGTGCAATACGGTTTGTTGTTAGAAAAAGCGCAAAAAGAATTCAATGCAAAAGGTGCGGCCAATATTTATCGCGTGTTTGCCAAGCAAACGGGTTTGTCTATTAATCCGATAGCTACCAACTTGGACGCAAACATAGTACCGGAAGCATCAGGCTCAGGTGACGGTGATCCTACTCGTAATGAGAAGGTTTACACAGTGGCAGAGGTTGAGGCTTTCTATAAAGATTATGCAACCGGACAGTTGAAAATTAGCGAAGCGGATTACAAGGCAGAAGATAAAAGAATTTCAGTCGCCTTGTCTGAGAATAGAGTGCGTTAAGCCTCGATTCACAATGCTATGCGGCTGATAAGGAGAAACTACAATGCCTTTACCAGCAGCAGCGGGAACACCGCAACTTTCGGGTACAGCAGTACCTAACAAAATTTGGTCGGGTAAATTACTCGTCAAGTTTTATGACGCAACCGTATTTGGTGAAATTGCCAATACAGAGTATGAAGGTGATATTAGTAACATGGGTGATACGGTTGAAATCCGTACTACTCCTACTATCACAATCTTCGACTACACAAAGGGTATGGTCTTACCTACTCAAAACCCAGAGCCATCGGTATTGGAACTGGCGATTGATAAGGGTAAGGGTTGGAACTTTATCGCAGATGATGTAGATAAATTCCAGTCTGACTATGACTTCATTGAAGATTGGACGCGTGATGCGTCTGAGCAAATGAAGATCGAGATTGATACCGATATTCTTGGTGCAATCTACGCTGACGCGCATGCTTCAAATGCAGGTGCAACGGCTGGTCTAAAAACCAGTTCTATTAACTTGGGTGTTTCAGGTGCTCCAATAACCTTAACTAAGTCCAATATTCTCGAGTTTATCGTTGATATGGGTACTGTGTTAGATGAACAGTCTGTACCACAGTCTGATCGTTGGTTGATTTTGCCACCAAAACACATTGCATTGATCAAGAAGTCTGATCTTAAAGACGCTTCTCTTGCGGGTGATGGTACTTCCATCTTGCGTAATGGTCGTGTTGGCATGATTGACCGCTTCATGATCTACAACAGCAACTTGCTTGCTACAACCACTGACGGTGGCACAGTTACGAATATCATCGCTGGACACAAATCCGGTCTGACTTTCGCATCACAGCTACTTGAAAATGAAAGCCTACGTGCTGAAAGTACCTTCGGTACTATCTTCCGTGGCCTTCAAGTGTTCGGTTACAAGGTTGTTAAACCTGAGTCAATCGTTCACGGTTACGCAATCTAATGGGATAGGGGCTTAATTGCCCCTTTCTTGTTTTATCCATTTAAGGAGAAGTACAAATGGCTACTACAGATCTAACAGTTGGCGGTACTGGTAAACTCAACGCCGCAAGTGAAGGCCACGTTCATGTTGTGAAAGCAACTTTTAACGCGGTTGACAATCCATTGGCAGCACAGAATGACGTTGCTCAATTAATCAATGTACCGGCTGAAAGCATGGTTCTTTCGGTTAAATACAAAATCACACAGGTTGAAGGCGCTGCGCGTCTATTCTCAATCGGTGATGGTGCTGATATTAACGGTTACATTACTACTATTACCGCAAATGTTTTAGGTAATGCGGCTAATGTCTTGGCTTTAGCGGAAGGCGCACCAAACACATTAGTTGGTTACGGTAATGGTAAATACTACCCAACAGCTGACACTATCGACTTAAATGCCGATACTGCCGGTGGTCTTACGGGTTGTATTATTGAAGTTATCGCGGTTATCGCGGATATGTCACTTTAATTAGTGATCATTGGGATTGCGGGGCTTTAGTTTAGCCCTGCAATTTTTATTAACTCTGGAGAATATATTATGGCAGCAGCATATACACCAACATCAAAGTATTTTTTTAATCCAGCTAATGGACGCACTTTCCCTAATACGGAAGCCTTAGCCAAGCGTGGTGATATGATCCCATGCAATAAAGAAGATGGCAGCGATGCTGATCTGAACTACGTCAATACAAGTGGCGAAGATACCGAAAAGCAAAAACCAAAATTCCTGCGTAACCTGACTACAGGCCGCATCCTTCCTTATACTGATATTCTTGCCAAAAGTAATAGCATGGTTGCTCATTACGAAGAAGAACCAGAAAAAGAAGAAGAAGTAGAGCCAGAAAAAGAATCTGGTGATGGTATTACGCCTGATTCCGGTACAGATGAATCCGATTATATTGGAAGTCCTGATGCCACCGAAGAATCTGGCGACACTCAAGATGATCAGCAACCAGAAGAAGGTACTGATACCTCTGAACCAGAAGAAACGGAAGTAATTGATCTTGACACAATGAATCAAAAAGAAATCCAAACAATGATGAAAGAAAAGTTTGGCTTAAAACTTGATTTGCGTGTCAATAAAACTGATGAAGATGCGCGTATTTATGCTGCAAAGCATATTGCTATTCATTTAGAAAAGCAGGATAAATAATAATGGGAACGATTACCGCTTCGGCTATTATCGCGGGTGCAAGTGAAATTGCAGTCGATGAAGATAATGTGCTTTGGACACTTCCAAACGCGCTGAATTGGCTAAATGATGCTCAACGAGCCTTAGCGGTAGTCAGACCTGATTCCTCAGTAAAGAGAAACATCATTCAATTAGTCGCTGGCACAGCTCAGACCATAACAGGGCGGCGTATTATGGCTGTCATTCGCAACATGGGTGATGATGGTTTAACGGCTGGTGATGCTATTCGATTGATTGAGCGCGGTTCTTTAGATGATTTAGATCCTGCTTGGCATAGTGCTGCTGGTGAAACGTCAGTCGATGAATGGATTTATGACGTTAAAGTACCAAAATCCTTTTTCGTCAATCCTCCGGTGCATGCAAGTACGGCGGTTTATATTGAGCTAGATGAAGCAGTCAATCCTACCGATTGCGCCGAACAATCATCAACTATTGATGTGGATGATGTTTATGCACCAGTATTAACAGAATGGATTTTATACCGATTTTTTGCCCGTGATAGTGAAGAAACACCTAATTACGCCAGAGCAATGACGCACTATAAGTCATTCTTTAGCATGCTTGGCCTAAAAACCAACATGGAAATGAAAGCAAACCCAAAAACACGCGAACACTTAAAGTAAGGGGATAGGACAATGGCTGGATGGACAAATAGAGGCAAGTTTGCAATGTTGGCGGCTTACTTTCGCGCTGATGCAACTTATGAGCCTACTGGATTCAAGATGGCTCTCGTAACAAGTGCGGTTGTGCCGACACAAGATACCAACGTGCTTTCCGATCTAACTGAGATTGCAGTAGGTAATGGTTATACCGCTGGTGGTCTTGCACTTAGTCGAAACTCAACCGATTTTGATATTAATACAGAAGATGATGCCCTAGATTACGGCATTATTGAGATCAAAGACGTTGTTTGGACAGCTTCGGGCGGCAATCTGCCTTCTTCTGGTAATGGCGCACGTTACGCTGTACTGCTTGATGATGCCGCAACGCCTAATATCATTGCTTATTTTGATCTAGCAGCAGACAGAACAATATCTAATACACAAACGCTCACCTTACAGGATAATACATTAAGGCTTACTGAGTAATGGCCTTGGTTTATGCAGATCGAGTTAAGGAAGGCTCGGTTACAACAGGTACAGGAACTTACGATCTTGATGGCGCGGCCACAGGATTTCAGGGTTTTGTTGCCGCTATTGGTGATACGAATACCTGTTTCTATTGTGTCACCGATGGCACAGACTGGGAAGTAGGCGAAGGTACTGTAACCGATGCGGCCACCGATACCCTAAGCCGAGATACCATTTCAAGCAGTTCTAATTCTGGCGCAGCCGTAAACTGGGGCGCAGGTGCTAAATCAATCTTTGTTGTCTTGCCTGCAGAAAGAATATCCGGCAATCTTACGGTAGATAACTTCACCGATACTACTGATTACACATCAGGCACAACAACTGCGTTAACATTATCCGTAACAGCCGGTAGCGAAACTAATATCCAAGTTTCATTCGATGGCGTTACGCAGCACCATGATACTTATTCATTGTCAGG
>JAGLTR010000136.1 GCA_023135155.1 Gammaproteobacteria bacterium | reverse complement strand
GACGCGATTTATCGCGTCTCCATCTTGGTTTAGGATGCTATTGCAGTAAGAAATTGCGTGCCATAATGTTGTAGTTTATGCTCACCAACGCCATTTATTTGTAAAAACTCGGTATCGTTTTTTGGTTTTGTTGCTGCCATTTCGATTAGGCTCGCGTCGCTGAAGATAACAAATGGCGGGACATTTTTTTCGTCGGCTAGTTGTTTGCGCAGTGTACGTAATTTTTCAAATAAGTCGGTGTCGTATTCAGTAAGGTCGCCTTTGATCTTTTCTTGAGTTTCTTGTCTTTAGCTAACTTTACTCGGGGTTTTGCAAGAATTAGCGTCTCTTCACTGCGCAATATTGGGCGTGCTTTTTCGGTTAGTTTTAATACGGAGAAATTTGCGATATCTTGTTCGAGATAACTGTGGTGAATTAGTTGTCTAATAATGCTGAGCCATTCGTCTTTATTTAGGTCGCTACCGATGCCATAAGTTGAGAGTTGGTCATGACGCATATTTTTTATGCGTTGGTTTTCTGAGCCACGCAGTACGTCTACGACGTAGCCGATGCCGTAACCTTGTCGTAAACGGTAAACGCATGAGAGGGCTTTTTGTGCGACTGTTGTGGCATCAAATGTTTCAGGCGGATCAAGACAGATGTCGCAGTTATCGCAAACGACCTGCATCTCTTCGTCGAAATAATTTAGGATGGTTTTACGGCGGCAAGTTCTGCCCTCTGCAATAGATGCCATAGCGTTTAATTTATGCAGCTCAATACGTTTTTGTTCTGGGTTTTGATTTTTCTCTATTAGTGATTTTATTTTTGGCACGTCACCTAGACTAAGCAGTAATAACGCTTCTGCGGGTAGTCCATCACGCCCGGCGCGGCCAGTTTCTTGATAATAACCCTCAACGCTTTTTGGTAGATCAAGATGGATAACGAAGCGCACGTTAGGTTTGTCGATGCCCATTCCAAAAGCAATAGTGGCGACAATAATATCAATGTCATCTTTTTGGAATGCAGCCTGATTTTGTTGGCGCTCTTTGCTGTTTAAGCCTGCATGATATGGAGCTGCTTTAATGTTGTTTGCTTGTAATTTTTGTGTTGTTTCCATTACTTTCGAGCGGCTAAAGCAGTAGATTATTCCCGCTTCGTTTTTATGTGTTTCGAGAAAGGTTAAAATTTGATTTAGTGGTTTATTTTTATCAATTACAGTATAGCGAATATTTGGTCGATTAAAACTTGCCTGATGTAGTTGCGCATGCGGGAGATTAAGTTGTAAGCGAATATCATTTAATGTTTGTTTGTCAGCGGTTGCGGTTAGCGCAATAGTTGGGATATTCGGAAATAGCTCTTTTAATTTTCCTAATTGCGCATATTCAGGACGAAAATCATGTCCCCATACTGAAACACAATGTGCTTCATCAATTGCAAAAAGTGCGATATCGATTTCTTGTAAGCGCGCTAAAAAACTCGGCAGCATTAAGCGTTCCGGTGCTATGTATAGTAGGTCTAATTGTTTGGTGTGGAGTTGTTCTAATACTTTGCGTGCTGCATTGCTTGTCAATGATGAGTTATAAAATTCTGCTTTAACACCATTTGCTTGTAAGGCTTCAACTTGGTCCTGCATAAGAGAGATAAGTGGTGAAACGATAATGCCGATACCAGAGCGTTGTATGGCAGGTATTTGATAGCAGATTGATTTGCCGCTGCCCGTCGGCATTAGGACAATATTATCTTCACCTTTAATAAGGCTATTAATTATCTCTTCTTGTTGTGGACGAAACTCTTTAAAGCCAAAGATGTGCGTTAGTATGTTACGAGCATTGTTGTTCATGGGTGGGGATTATAGCCTTTTATTTTAATGTGCAAATACCGTGATTATAAGAATGACATCTAAAAGGTTATTTAGAAAATGCATTATTAATGGAGTATAAACAGAGTTGGTTTTAGCGCGGGCAACTGCCAATAGTATTCCCATAGTGAAAATCGAAATTGTTGCAAAAGCGTTGTGTTGCGCTAGAGGCAGGGTCCACAAATATGAGGTTATTAAGACGGCAAGTCCCACGCCTAATTTTGATTGTGCGATGCCAGTAAAGAGGGCGCCACGAAATAGGAGTTCTTCAAAGATGGGAGCTAAGAGTAGAACTGATGTTAGCCAGATTATATGTGATGTTGTGGTAGAGCGTAGTGTAGGCACCCACCAGGCCGACATCGAGATGCCGAGCTTGTGGTAGAAAAAACTACTCACAAATTCAAAAGCCAGAATTACGCCGCTCCAGAATAGCAGTTGCTTCAGTGTTATTTTGTTGCAACCTAAATATGCGACGATTGGTGTTTTAGGTTTTGGTTTTACAAAAAATAGGATTAAGAGCAGACAGTAAATGACGCTGATGGCAACTATAGCAGTTGAGATGTTCATTAGGCCGTGTTGGGGCAGGTGGGCGGCATGGATTGTATGCTGAAAGAGTCGCGCGCTTACTACATAGATTGCGTACATTAAACTGGCGCAGATAAGGGCTATGAGACTCAATAGAGAAGATTGTGAGAGCTGTAGTTGTTTTGGCATGCGGGTATTCTAATCAAACTTAACTATGGGTACAACTGTCGAATATTTATGATGGGTAGACTGTCTACCGTAATATGTTTGAATAGGATATAATCATTTCAAAGTTAATCAATATTTGGGGACATTTATGGATGCAGCAAGTGGCAGCAATCGTTTTGCCTTAATTATTACTATAATGGCAAAAATTTCCCCGCGGCTTGCCGCGAGGAAATTATAGGGAAAGTTTGAAAACCTACGGTTTTCAAGTATATTGGAGCGCATGAAGTTAGTTAAAAGGTACCATTGCGCGTATCAAACGCACTATCATCTGGTATTTCCGTTAAAGTACAGGAAAGCGTTGTTGTCAGAAGAAGTTGTAAAAGAGCTGAGTAAGTTGGCGAATGAAATTGGAGAAAGATACGAAATTGATTTTGAGCAAATAGGTTGTGATAAAGATCATGTGCATGTTTTATGTTCGTTTCATCCGAAATATAGCATAGGAGAAGTGGTAAGAAAGTTTAAAAGTATTACGGCGTGGGAGTTGTTCAAAAGATTTGTTTGGCTAAAAAAGGAATTATGGGGAGGGGAGCTTTGGTCGGACGGATATTATGCTGCTACAGTTGGTGAGCGAGGGAACTGGAGTGTTGTAGAGAAATATATTCGAGACCAAGGGAAGCAGCTTGAAACGGAGCAATTGCGCCTCTT
>JAGLTR010000135.1 GCA_023135155.1 Gammaproteobacteria bacterium | reverse complement strand
GGCAATATTTGTGGGGATCCGCCAGAACTTGACCATAGATTTTGACTCGTTATGATCTATACTAACCTTCAACAATCAAAACAGGTAACCCAACCATGTTGATCAGAACTCGAATCGCAATTATGCAATTTTTGCAATTTTATGTCTGGGCTGCATGGATGATCACAATTGGTGCCTGGTGGTTTCATACCAAGCATTGGTCTGGCGCAGAATTTGGCGCCATGTTTTCAACCATGGGGATCGCTTCTTTGTTTATGCCTGCAGTAGCAGGGATTATTGCTGATCGCTATATAAGCGCTGAACGTTTGTACGGGATGTTCCATCTTTGTGGTGCCGCGCTGCTGTTTTATATCCCCCAGATAAATAATCCAACGAAGATGTTTTGGATTATGCTTATTAATATGTGTTTTTACATGCCAACCATTCCCTTATCAATATCCATCTCATTCTCCCTACTTAAACAGCGTAAATTTGATATTGTTAAAGAGTATCCGCCTATTCGCGTATTAGGAACTGTGGGCTTTATTTTAGCCATGTGGACCATTAGTCTTTCACACTTAGAAACTTCGCACTGGATGTTTTATGTGGCCGGTATTGCTTCGACAATTTTAGGGCTATACGGTTTTTCACTACCGAACTGTCCACCTTTGGGCAAAGAAAGCGGCTCTTGGTCAAGCGCGTTTGGTATTGAGGCATTCAAACTATTTAAAAATAAAGAGGTTGCCCTGTTTTTAATTTTCTCAATGCTATTAGGCGCTGCATTACAGCTTACTAATGCTTATGGTGATGCCTTCTTACATAGTTTCTCAGTTATTTATAGGTCATATATTACCGTTAAATACCCAGCGATTATTCTCTCAATCTCGCAGATTTCTGAAGTTAGCTTTCTATTTGCCATTCCATTTATGTTTCGTCGTTTCGGTATTAAAAAAATAATGTTAATTAGTATGGTTGCCTGGGTTTTGCGTTTTGGTTTATTTGGCTTTGGTAATCCTGGTTCGGGATTATGGATGATTGTTTTATCTTGCATGATTTATGGCATGGCATTTGATTTCTTTAATGTCTCCGGCCAGCTCTACATTGAAAACCAAGTTGATCCAAGTATTCGTGCCAGTGCTCAGGGGTTATTTATGCTCATGACCAATGGTATCGGAGCCTTTCTAGGCAGCTATTTAAGTGGTTTAGCAATCAGTAAATATTACACTCATGGTGCTGGCAATATTCACTGGCAAGGTATGCATGGCGTATGGGTCATGTTTGCAACTTATGCCGCGATAATTGCGATCTTGTTTGTGGTTATGTTTAAATCGGAGCCTATCAGGACTCCTGTCGCTGCGCCAATAAACACTGATCTCGAATATTAAAAACGCCTGTTTGTGCTAATAAAATGCGCCAACTACACCACACCTACATTTACGGCGTAAGAGCTGTTACAGATGCTTCTTGAATATCATCTTCAACATTACCTTTAAAAATATCGCTAACCCAATCCTTTGCAGAACCAGCCCAATCATATGCAACCTCTGCCGCTTTTTCTCCGCCAATAGCGCCAGCAATCCCGCCTAGAGTACCACAAACAGCAGCCCCTATTGGCCCGCCACCGGCACCGATAGATGCGCCTAGTTCGGCGCATGCAATAGCGCCTGTCCAGCTCCACGCCTTCGTACTAACCGTTTTGTATGTCTTAGAATAATCACCAGTTTTGCGATCTTCAGCAAATTGTCCATAAACTTCATATGCATCAAGGCCAGCTCCTGCCACCACACACACCTTACCGGCTCTTTTAGCATATTTTCCTGCTTTAATTGCACCCACAGATTTTGCCTCTGCAGCGATGGTCGCGTCTGCACTCTTACCGAGAAACTCTGCCGGCTTATTCGACAAATTAGCAATCCCCCAGCTATTACCTTTCGGTGATAATGTATTACAACCCAGAGTTACCTTAGACTCATTCTTCATCAGTAATTCTGCGGTATCACGAACACTTTTACTTGGCGAATGCGCCATTTCGTTAAGAGTTGCGCTATACCATTCCGGAGAACACTGCACACCTTTTGTTGTAGTTGACCCTAATTTTGCTCTACCAGCAATATTTTTAGTAGCCTTGCTTTCTAAGATCACAATTTCCGCTATTTCTCCACCACTACCTTTTTTAATAAATACACCATCAAAACCCTGATTACTCGGCAATTTCGATGGAAACATCTCATACCCACCACTAATTAAATCACGTGCGCCCGCCATTTCACCAAGCATGCCTTTATCTGCGTTAGATAAATTATGAATATTTCCTACTCCTGGCTTTAACTGCTTATCAAATGCATAAGCTGTATTTAAAGCATCACTAGAAATTCCGAGTGTATACTGAGGGCCTGTAGCAATACCCACGCCTGCTGCCGTCCCACGAACATAAGTAGAGGCATTATCACTCTCCAAAGAGATGCCCGCGCAATCGGGATTTACTGCCAGCGGGTATTGATCACTTTGCTCTGATGGAGAAACCAGCGATATATCTGGAACCTTATCATCTAAAAGAATAGAAGCAGGTGATGGAGCGGCAAGCGGATCATGGAAAAATGATTGTGAGACTGATGTGACAGACGGAGTCTGTCCAGGATGCTCATTAATAGAACCTCTCTTAATCAACTCTGCTGCTGGCTGAAATGCATCACTTACCCCACCCTTTGGTTTTGCTGGAAATATTTTCTCTTTAGTTTCCTTAATTGTCTGCACAGTCTTTTCAATCTTTTCCTTTGTCTCATCATATTTGTATTTCGCATATTCAAGCGACTCTTTACAAGGAACCAGCACCGTCCCTTGTCCTTTAATATGCCAATCTCTATCTTTTTTGTATCCGTCTGCGCTATCTTGATTCATTTCACCAATAACTGAATCCGAAGTAATCTTAGTGCCTTCACTACCAAAAACTGTTGCCTGCCTTCTGCCGCGCTTATCTTTATAATCAACTTTAACATGCACTTTAGGCGGTTTTGGCTCCGCCTCTTTTCCAGCCATATCAGTATTATTCGAAGATTCTGTTTTTTCCTTTGGAATAAAATCATTTACATTACCACTTAAACCAGCACTAATATGTTTATCCTTCTCTTTTAATTCTTTATTAATTATTTGTTTCGGGTGCAAATCAACTTCATTTTCCGAGGTAAAACTACCGCCAGTGTTTTCTAACGTACCAATCTGTAGATCCTCTCCAATACCTTGATGCCCAACAATACCACTTATTTCATTAGCCTTCCTTGAAGATGAGTGTGCATAACCAACAGACACATCACCCTTAGTATTGGCAGATGTTTGATAAGAGGTAGATTTATTTACATCTTGTTTAGTGGTCACTAGTAGCGATTCAATTCCACCAGCAACCCGATCCCCCTCAATATTCGCGCCATCTAACACCGCTTTATCCATTGCCTTATCGCCATGATGCAAATTAACTGTTCTTGCGCTAGTTAAACCACTATTTTCGTATGTCACACCTTTTTGTTGTGTACAATCAAATGCTACGCTCGCATCAACAAACTGTCCCTGCGCTGTTACTCCAATACCAAGTTTAGAATTATGAGATTTACATTGCGACAGTAACTCAGCAGCTTTCAACAACAATTCCGGAGTATCGATATCAAGATCTCCCTGTGCTTTAACCTGCATACCATTCTTAAGAACCACCCCATCATTTGCTTTAATGGTAACATCTCCACGATCAATACTGGCTGGTCCTGTAGTTTGCGAGGTTCCAACAGTTTTACTATCTCGATAATTTATGTCGATTGCGGGATTAAGATCCTTTAAATCATTTGGACAATAATGACTCCCTACTGCTTTAGCCCAACCATTTTCTTTCGCATCTTTTTGCAACCCCTTATCAGTTTTTAGCGCCTCTTTACCAAAATCAAAAAGCTTTTTTGCTATATCCGCAGATGAAGCACCACTGGCAACGGCTTTTTCAGCATCCATAAATTTACCGATTAAAGGCTCATTACGTAAAAGGTCATTCCAGGTGAACTG
>JAGLTR010000134.1 GCA_023135155.1 Gammaproteobacteria bacterium | reverse complement strand
TACAGGCGTTGTTGGTTCACCTGCGTGTGGTGATGTGTTGAAAATACAAATACTAGTCGATAATAATGTTATTACGGATGCTAAATTTAAGGCGTATGGTTGTTGTTCTGTGATTGCATCAGGCTCAGTTGCCACTGATGAGCTTATTGGTAAAACCTTAGATCAGGCTTTAGGAATATTGAATACTGAAATAGCGGCGTTGTTGGATTTGCCAAAAATCAAAGTTCACTGCTCAATGATTGCTGAAAAGGCAATTAAGGCTGCAGTCGAGGATTATCAAGAGAAGAGCAAGCGGTAGGGGTGGGCTGATAGAGTTTTGATGCTATTGCTGTACAGCGTTGCTATTTAAGATGATCAGGTCCTATTAAAAACACCGTCATCCCGCGGCTTGTGACCGCGGGATGACGCAACTATTTGTTTTCATATAGCAATATTTTTTAATGGGACAGCCCTGTTAAGATGATTGCTATACTTGACTAAAATAGTCAGGAATGTGATCATACCCATCTATGAGATTAACAACCAAAAGACGCTATGCGGTGAATGCCATGCTGGATCTTGCTTTACATCAGGGTTCTGGGTCGGTTTCTTTAAAAGAGATTGCTAAACGGCAGGGTATCTCGCAACAGTATCTCGAACAACTCTTCGGTAAGTTGCGTAAGCATGATTTGGTTGTCAGTGTGCGCGGTCCTGGTGGTGGCTATCATATTGAAAGAGAGTTCGCCAAGCTGACGGTCGCGCAGGTGATTAATGCAATCGAAGAGCAGACATTAGAGAGCACGAGTTGCACAGGCATATGTAACTGTAAGAATGGTCAGCCTTGTATTACAGAAAAGTTGTGGAGCGATTTAAGTCGCGTTATGTTCGAGTTTTTAGATGGTGTTACTTTTGCAGATTTAGTTAAGCGTGCGCAGTAGAGAGGGTTAATTATGAGTGTTGAATTACCAATTTATTTTGATTATGCGGCGACAACGCCTGTTGATGAACGCGTGGCTAAGAAAATGTGTAACTGTTTAACGCGAGAAGGTATTTATGGAAACCCTGGTTCGCATACGCATCGTTTTGGGTGGTGGGCAGCTGAATTAGTTGATAAAGCGCGCAAGCAAGTTGCGGAATTAATTAATGCAGAGCCCAAAGAAATTATTTTTACTTCAGGTGCAACCGAGGCTAATAATTTGGCGATAAAAGGGGTTGCTCTTAAATATAAGAATAAAGGTCGTCATATAATTACTTCGAAGGTTGAGCATAAGGCGGTAATTGAGCCTTGCAAGTATCTTCAGGAGCAGGGTTTTGATGTTACGTTTTTAGATCCTGAGCCTGATGGCACAATAGCTCTAGATAAATTAGAGGCAGCGATACGTGATGATACGATCTTGATTTCGCTGATGCATGTTAATAATGAGTTAGGGTCAATTAACGATATAGCCGCTTTTGGTAAATTAGCGCATGAGTGCAAGATTATTTTCCATGTTGATGCCGCACAGAGTGCAGGTAAGTTGCCGATTGATGTGCGTGCGTTGCATGTGGATTTAATGTCTTTTTCTGGGCATAAGGTTTATGGTCCTAAAGGCATTGGCGCGTTGTTTATTAACAAAGATTCTAAATTGAATTTAGTGCCACAGATGCATGGTGGTAGACAGGAGCGAGGTTTTCGTTCGGGCACTATGGCAACGCATCAGATTGTAGGTATGGGCGAGGCTTTTGCTATTGCCAAAGAAGAGTTGGCAAAAGAGAGTGCGCGTCTTGCTGAATTACGTCGTAGTTTCTGGGATAAGATTAAAGATATAGATGCGATTAAATTAAATGGTAGTTTGGAGCATGGTGCGCCACATATTCTAAATGTTAGTTTTGGCTTTATTGAGGGTGAGTCAATAATTATGGCGCTAAAAGATATTGCGGTATCAACAGGTTCGGCTTGTAGCTCTGATACTTTAGAGCTGTCTTATGTTTTAACAGCAATTGGTGCGCAAAACGAGATGGCGCACGGTTCAATTCGGTTTTCGTTTGGGCGCTATACTACGGTAGAAGAGATAGATTATGCGGCAAAGTTAATTCGTGAAAAAGTTGCGCAATTGCGTTCTTTATCGCCGTTATGGGATATGTATAAGCAGGGTGTGGATTTAGAAACAATTTCTTGGAAGGGGGATCACTAATGCAATATAGTGAAAAAGTTATCGAACATTTTGAGAATCCAAAAAATATTGGTGAGTTAGATGAGAATGATCCAAGGGTTGGTACCGGTATGATCGGTTCGCCAGCTTGTGGTGATGTTATGAAACTGCAAATTCAGGTAGAGGATGGCATCATTGTTGATGTTAAATTTAAAACATATGGGTGTGGATCAGCAATCGCTTCTAGCTCTTATGCAACGGAATTAATTAAGGGTAAGGCTATCGAAGAGGCGTTAAAGGTATCTAATAAAGATATCGCTGAAGAGTTGGATCTGCCGCCAATTAAGTTGCACTGTTCCGTTTTAGCCGGCCAAGCAATTGCAGCTGCTGTACAGAATTACAAAGAGAAAAACAATATTACTGCATAGTAGTTATAATCGTTGTCTCTTTTGATAGGATGTTGTTTTATGGAAATACAAAATATTTCGGGCCTTACAACTAGTGCTGTTGATAAGTTGCAGCAACAAGAGGGCTTTAATGAGTTGCCATCGGAAAAGCCACGTTCCTTGTTAGCTATTGCATTTTCGGTTTTACAAGAGCCGATGTTTTTATTGTTATTAGTTGGTGGTGTGCTTTATTTTATTCTCGGGAGTATTGAAGAGGCTTTGATGCTGCTTGGATTTGTCTTTGTTATCATCGGCATTACTCTTTATCAAGAGCATAAAACAGAAAGAGCTTTAGAAAAGTTACAGGATTTATCAAGTCCGCGCGCATTAGTTATTCGTGATGGTAAGGAAAAACGCATTGCTGGTAGAGAGGTCGTGCGTGGTGATATTGTGGTGATCTATGAAGGTGATCGTGTGCCTGCGGATGCTGAGTTACTTGCCAGTAATAATTTGGCACTTGATGAATCGTTGTTGACCGGCGAGTCTGTGCCTGCACGTAAATTTAAAAATGATACGATATTCTCTAGTACTTTAGTTGTGCAGGGTAGTGGTATCGCCCATGTTAAGTCTATTGGAATAAATACAGAGGTTGGGAAAATAGGGAAAGCCTTAACCAGAATTAAGGCAGAAAAAACACGTTTACAGCAACAGACTGGACGCTTGGTACGTAATGTTGCGATTGTTGGTTTAATTGTTTGTCTATTTGTCGTGATCTATTATGCCGCGACACGTGGTGATGTTCTGCATGGATTATTAGCTGGTATTGCTTTAGCTATGTCAATTCTTCCCGAAGAGATTCCGGTTATTTTAACGGTGTTTTTGGCGTTAGGAGCGTGGCGTATTG
>JAGLTR010000133.1 GCA_023135155.1 Gammaproteobacteria bacterium | reverse complement strand
ATGTCGGTCTATCCGAGCGATATTTCTGCCGAAGTGAAGCGTGCTGAGGTGATTACGTTACGCGCCCTTGATCGTGAAGGTGAAGAGATTGAGATGACTACTGGCGATTTTTTGGCAATCTGCATACAGCATGAGATTGATCATTTGGATGGTGTGTTGTATATCGATCACCTTTCGCCTTTGAAGCGACGCTTTCTCGAGAAGAAGATCTTGAAGGTTAGAAAGAATTTGGAGTAACGCGCTTTTCTTGCTCGGCCTTTCCACCTAAGAACAATCCCCGTATAATATTTCTTACTCATTGCCCCAAAGGAGATTTCTCATGGCTATTTTTACTGCCTTCCTATTAATTTTTATCGCGGGAACTGTTAACGGTTCTTTTGCGTTGCCAACTAAATATGTTTTTCGTTGGAATTTCGAGAACATTTGGCTGCAGTATGCGCTTTGGGCATTTGTTATTTTGCCATGGGTGATTGCACTTATTTTAGTGCCGCAGATTTTTACAATTTATCGTGAGGCGCCAGTACATATCCTGCTGATTATTTTAATTGGTGGCTTGGCGTTTGGTGTCGGACAGGTTTGTTTTGCCTTAGCGATGCGGATGATTGGTATTGGTTTAGGTTTTGTGATTAATCTTGGTTTAGGTATTATGCTGGGATTTTTATTGCCGCTAGTATTTCAGCACCCCGATCAAATTCTGCAACCATTTGGCTTGATAACTTTATTTGGTACGATATTAGCAGTTTTCGGTCTTTTGTTTTCGAATATGGCTGGTAGCCTACATGATCGTCAGCGTAAAGGGCTAGTCGCGCCTACTGAGAAGCATGATAAAACTTATGCTATCGGTGTAATGCTAGCAATTATTGCTGGTGTCTCCTCTTCGGGACAAAATTTTGCCTTTTCTTTAACCGGGCAACTGCAACAGTTTGCCTTGCATCTTGGAGCGAATCCAGTTGGTGCTGCTAATATTATGTGGCCGGGATTTTTATTGTGCTCTTTTATTCCTTATGCTACGTACATGTTATATCTAACTGTGAAGAATAAATCGTTTCATAATTATGCGGCTAAAAGTACTGGCAAGTATTATTTATTTGCGTTTATTATGGGGTTGTTCTGGTATGGTTCGTTAATCGCTTATAGTAAAGCTACACATATTATTGGTGTCTTAGGGCCGCTAGTTGGTTGGCCGTTATTTATGGTGTTAATTATTTTAACCTCAAATTTCTGGGGTTGGCGTCACCATGAATGGGCTGGTTGTTCTAAAAGGGTGAAATACACTTTGTGGGTGGGGTTGTTGTTTTTAATCGCCTCAGTAATTGTTCTTGGTTATAGCTCAGTATTGCATACCTAGGGAGTTAGCATGAATAAACTATTTGCCGGTATTGAAGCTGGTGGGACGAAATTTGTCTGCGCTATTGGGGATTCTTCAGGAACGATTTTAAATCGCGAGGTTATTCCAACAACTGTTCCCGATGAGACGATGCCGCTGGTGATAAAATATTTACAGGATAATTATGCTAAGACACCATTTAGTGCGATTGGTGTTGCATCTTTTGGTCCTGTAGATCCTGATCCTAACTCCCCAACTTTTGGGTATATTACGACGACGCCGAAACCTGGTTGGACGATGTTTAATTTATTGGGGGCGCTTAAAAAACATTTTCAGTTGCCTATGGGGTTCGATACAGATGTGAATGGCGCGGCTTTGGGTGAATATCGTTGGGGTGCTGGCCAAGGGTTGGATAGTTTAATTTATTATACGATTGGAACAGGGATTGGTGCCGGTGGAATGTTGTCGGGGAAGATGATGCATGGCATGATGCACCCGGAAGCTGGGCATATGTTTATTCCGCATGATAAAGTTGCTGATGCATTTGCTGGTGTTTGCCCATTCCATGGCGATTGCTTAGAAGGACTAGCGTCAGGACCGTCTATTATGAAGCGTTGGCAGGTTAAGTCGGCGTTGGATCTGCCGCCTGATCATGAGGCTTGGGATTTGGAAGCAAAATATTTAGCTTATGCTATGGCTAATACTGTGATGGTTTTATCTCCGCAAAAAATTATTTTAGGTGGGGGCGTAATGAAGCAGCAGCAACTGTTTCCAAAAATCCGACAAAAAACAGTTGAGTTTTTGGCGGGTTACATAAAACATAAAAATATTATAGAAAATATTGATGACTATATTGTGCCGCAAGGTTTGCCCGGAGACTCGGGAATTTGTGGTGCTATTGCGCTGGCAGAAAATGCGTTTAATAATTTGTAATTTTCATTAAGGGGATGTTATGTCGAATGTTGTAGGCAAGATTTATGAGAGGCCGTGGGGTACTTATAAAACAATTGATTTGGGTGATGGTTATCAGGTGAAATTAATTACGGTAAAACCGCGTGGTCGTTTGTCGCTACAAAAACATTTTCAACGTTCAGAGCATTGGGTAGTAATTAGTGGTGTTCCTACTATTACTGTTGGGGAAGAGGCGCGTACCTATCAGGTGAATGAGCATATTTATATCGATAAAGAGATGCCGCATCGCATGGAAAATCTTACTGAAAAACCAGCGGCAGTTATTGAGGTGCAGGTCGGTAGTTATTTGGGTGAAGATGATATTGTGCGCTTAGATGATATTTATGGACGGGTTTAGGAATTTCTTATGAAAATAATTTTTGCTGGCACCGCTGCCTTTGCTGTGCCTTTTTTGCAAAGTCTAATTAATTCAGAGCATGAAGTTTGTGCAGTTTATACGCAGCCGGATCGTCCGGCAGGGCGGGGCTTGAAATTACAAGCCAGCTCCGTGAAAGAGTGTGCGCAACAAAATGGACTTTTGGTTCTGCAGCCAGAATCTTTGGACAGTGCGGATGTGTTAGCAACGATGCGCGCTTTTAATGCTGATGCTATGGTTGATGTGGCATACGGATTATTAATTCCTGAAGCCGTTCTGCAAATGTTTCGCTTCGATTGCGTGAATGTACATCCATCTCTTTTACCGCGTTGGCGTGGAGCGGCGCCTATTGAGAGAGCGATCTTAGCTGGAGATGCTGTGACTGGCGTGACTATTATGTTGGTTGATGCGGGTTGGGATACTGGTGATATTTTAACCCAGGTTGAACTGCCGATTTTAGCTGACGATACAGCTGCGACTCTGTCAGTGAAACTCCAAGAAGTAGGTGAGAGATTGTTGCAAAATACTTTGCGAGATCTTGGGTTTGGCAAGATTGTGCCGCAAAAACAGGATGATGCGCAGAGTTGCTATGCAAAAAAACTCACTAAAGAGGCGGCGGCTATTGCCTGGAGTGCTGAGGCGGTAAATATTGAACGTCAGGTACGAGCGTTTATTCCACGGTTAGTGGCTTATAGTTTGTTACAGGGTGAGAGAGTGAAAATCTGGCGAGCGCAGGTGGTTCTTGGTGTAGAAAAGGGATTGCCTGGTGAAATAGTAGCCGCTGGTAAAGATGGCATTGATGTTGCTACCGGAAATGGTATATTGCGCATTCTTGAGTTACAGTTGCCTGGTGGTAAAATATTAACTGCCAAGCAGATTTTGAACTCTAAGAGTGAGTTTTTTAAAGTGGGAAATAAGTTCGATGCCTAAAGATTATGCCAAAAGAAATACGCGCTCCAGAGGTAGGCCTAAAAAGAAACAGAAGGCTAAACCACACTGGAAGCTTTGGGCGTTCACGATATTTTGTATAGCGTTATTTATTTTTATTTTGGTGCATTTAAGTGGTAGTCATAAGTCGA
>JAGLTR010000132.1 GCA_023135155.1 Gammaproteobacteria bacterium | reverse complement strand
ACTTCCACCTTTGCCGCTTCCATCTCCTTATTAATATCACCCTGGGCCGCCGTCAAAATACGCTTCCCCTCTTTATCAGCTTTAGCTTTCGCCTCATCGATAATTTGGGCCATGCGACGATTAGCCTCATCAATAATATCAACAGCGTCTTTCTTAACCGCAATTAATTCCTTTTTGACTTTATTCTGCGCTAACTCTAGATTCTTCTCACCACGAGCACCAGCTGCCAAACCATCAGCAATTTTCTTCTGTCGCTCATCCATAGCTTTGGTAATCGGCGGCCAGATAAACTTCATCGTAACGAAAATGAGCACTCCAAAGGTGATCATCTCGCCTAATAAAGTAACATTAATATTCATCGATTAACTTCCAGTGTGCGTCTTTAAAGCAGTAGCAACCGCGAGAATCAAAGGATTGTTACCAAACAATAACAATAAACCAATAGCAATTGATATCGCCGCAAAAGCATCAACCAAACCCGCCATTAAAAACATACGCATTAACAGCATCGGCCCTAATTCCGGCTGCCGCGCTACACCTTCTAGAAACTTACCACCCAACACACCGAAACCAACGGCGGTGCCTAAAGAAGCCAAACCAATCAACAAGCCAACGGCGATCGCTGTTAGCCCCTGAATATTAGCAACAAGCTGCGCATACTCCATAACATACTCCTCATTAATCGTGCGACGAAACCGCCATACTCATATACACGATAGTTAACATCATAAAAATAAATGCCTGAATAGTAATGATCAGCAAATGAAACAACGACCAAATACCACCAAGCGTCCACTGCATCCACCATGGCAACAGAGCAATTAAAACAAAGATTAATTCACCCGCAAAAAGATTGCCATATAATCGTAAAGAGAGCGAAACTGGCTTTACGATCTCCTCTAGAAATCGAAATAAAATATTAACCGGAAACAACCAAATCCCAAATGGCGAACAAAATATCTCTTTAATAAGATGCCAGCCTTTCACCTTAACATTGTAAAATATAATCAATAAAAATACGGTAATCGACATCGCAAAGGTAACATTCAGATCATCGGTCGGCACCGCGCGCACTGCATAAATCCCAAAGAGCGCTAATATTTTAGGCACCAGATCAACAGGAAGAAGATCCATACAGTTCATCAAAAAAATCCAGACAAAAATCGTCAACGACATCGGCGCTAATAATGCACTCTTCCCATGAAACGCCTCTTTAATCATGCTATCAACAAACTCGAAAAGCATCTCGACGAAATTCTGCAACCTACCGGGAGTGCCACTTGTCACTTTACGCGCTGCCCAATAAAAGACTGCAATAAACAAAACACCAATTAAAATAGAAATAACCAGAGTATCAAGATTAAGTGTCCAAAAACCGCCATCACCCAACTTAAAGGTATGCAAATTTAACTGCAGATAATCCAAATGATGCTGGACGTATTCACCTTCTGTTGGACGTAATAAACTCATTTTCTCTCTTTATCAATTAGCAACAACGGCATAAACCAAATCGCCAAATAGGCCCCAATGTAGCCACTTAAAGCAGCCAATAGTTTAACCGGCAATAGTTTGATAAGCAAAACAAGAAGCACCACGCTCAGCAACAGTTTCACCGCTTCAGCAACATAGAAATCATGCAAGATTTTTTGCTGACTACGCTCTTTGTCCGTAAAAACTTTGCGCACAAAATAGATACTAGGCAAAACACAAGCCGCTCCACCCAAAGCTGCAGAAAGCGCATACCAGAAACTTCGCAAATACCACCACAACAGAAAAATAACAAATAAAACAATAAGTTGCGCAACAATCAACTTCAACGCCTGTTTCCGTACTTTAGTAAACACCTGCCACACCTCCATAAATGAAGGTCTATCCTAGCCTGAAATTAGGCCCTGAGCCAGCGAAAACAACATAATGACCATCTTGCGCACAGACCCGTAACGATATTGTTTACAAAGTGCGGGTTGGCGCTTGGGTGCATTCTTGTGGCCTTGTTATTACCGTAGAGACGCATAGCAATGCATCTTTTCCTGAGATGTTTGTAGGAATAAGCCATTCTTTATCACCATGCGTCATTACGATAAGCTTTTAATAGGGCCGCCACCCTAGCAAGTATCGCTCTGTGCTGACGCAATCATCGTAGAGACGCCCAACCTGGGCGTCTCATAAGCAAAAAAAAGACGCCCAAATTGGGCGTCTCTACGAAACAAAATATAAATCGCGTCTCTACTTTAGCGACAAGCTATTGATGCAGGCATTGCATTAACAGCACTATCCTGCTCAGCGGGAAACGACATCTTCTCAAGTCGTTCGAGAAGTTTCTCAACTCGCAAAATACCAGAAACATACCGCTCAAAGAGAGCATTATTGCGCACAATATCAGTATGCAGATCGAGAGCAGATTGTCGATGCGAAGGATACGGAACAAAACCAGCCCGACGCATTGAACCATGCAGATCATCCACAAAACGTTCCGCCTCATCTGGCAGTGGCTTCGCCGCCCAATGCACCTCTGGCCGCACTTTCTTGTTAGCCGCAGGTTCTGGTTGTGGAGCCATTCCATGCACATAGGGCTGAATAACCTCATGCAACTTATCCTTAACCTGTGTTTTTTCACCCTTAAAACCATCAACACAACTATCAACATGCTCAACTATTTTCTGATGATTATCTTCAATATCACGCTCTAATTTTGCTGTTGCCTGCACTATATTATTGTATTCAGCAAGCAACTCAGAGAACGCAGCCTCCTCTTCACTTTCAGCATCGTCTAATAAATCAGTCGGCAACAAACGTAATTCAGGTACAGGACGAACAGCGTCATCACGCTCAACAAAACGAGAGAAACTAGCCACACCACCATCGAGCTCAAACCGACGCACGCGTAACAACTGCTTCTGCATAACATCAAAACAACGCTGTAAAACAGTCCTACGCGCAGCCACAACAACAGCCAAACCTGCCATCATCGCGTTCTTTAGCAAATCATCAGTACCCTTAATATCCGGACCAAGAATAGGCTTAATATTCACATAGGTTCTTTCAATCGCTTGTTTACCCGCAGCATTATTCTCCAGCACGTCCTTAAAAACAGGTCCAAGGTCCGCAAGGGGGTTTTCAATTGTTCGGCTAGGCATACTCAACACTCCAAAATTTTTAAACATTATACCAAATAATCTTAGCACATATTACCGTATTATCTACGGTGACACCTATGCCCCAGGCTTAGGCAACTCATCACTAACTTGCTCTCCATGATCATACACCCGCACCTTTTGCTCTGAGAACAACCTACTATCGACATCATATTCAATCAATTTTGCCTGCGCCTCCATTGCTTTTTCAGTAATCTTACCCACGACATCCTGATATGGCTTTACATTAGACTTCTTACTCGGCAACTTAAGCAACGCATCAAGCAAACTTTCATAAGTACCCTTGCTTCTAATTCCACATACTTTTGTATGCCTTACCCTATTATACCTTCCCGATAAGACAGGCAGTTGAATCATATATCTACGCATGTGGTACTGCTTCGGAATCATTGAGAAAAAAAGCACTTCCGCCTCATACTGATACATACTTGATAAGAAGATCTTTCCTTTCTTAAACAACAAATATCGATCATCGCCGTTAAGACGCACGTAATCGATATCAAAATCAAACAAATCAACATAACCAACAACAGGATGTTTGGGTTTGCCATTAAATCTTCGATAATGCGGATCACGGCGAATCTCACGCTTATCGTCCCACGCAATACGGTGACCACTTCCATACATCGCGGCTTTATCTATTTTCCAGCTCGCTGAAATAATTGGATTATTATTTGTGACAAAACCAAACTCTTTAGTAATAGCTCCCACCGCAAACAAACGATGATAGCTATTTATATAAACCTGTATAAACCTATAATAAAAACAACCAAATATTATATTATTTCTAGTCGCTGCCGGCCTACCTTTTGTGCCCTTACCAATTTGGCGCTCTTTTTTATCAGGCTCATCGACTAAAGCGTTAGCTCGATCAATAATCTTATTATGCTGCTCAATTATTGCAGCATCATCTTCATCTACCTCCGAGTCTGCATCATATCCAGCATCAAATAATGTTGCCTGACTAAACGTTGCAACCTGTTCATGACGATTATCGATAATACGCTGCTGCGCTGTTGGTGGAAAATATTTAGGTGCAAAGTGCATGCCCCTAGCTGCAACTAAACGACACTTATTTTTGGCTGCGCTATTGCCTCCATTTGCTCTGCGAATCAAATTTGAGCGGAACTGACCATAACGCGTTCGCACCTCTACAGGAAAATCCTGCCAGTCATATAAACTAGCATCTTCCAGACAACTATCCTCATCTGTCGTATCATCACGATCTAATAACAACGCATTAACTCTAATTAAATAATCTGTCTGCCGGTGTCGATGCGAACAAAACTCATAAATAGTTTTCTGGTCTCTTCCAGGTTGATAATCAAAAAATTCTTTTATCTCGTCTTCTGCATAATCAAAATCCCGCTCGTATACTTTAGCCCCATAACGTAACAACATTTTCACATTCGCCAAATCATTATCACAGATCAAATAAGCCAACAATGATTTATCTTTACTATCACAACCATTAATATCGATTGCAGCAATAGCAACAAAATCTTCTAAATCCCAACCATAGAACTTACCATGAATTTTAAGATACTCATAAAGCGTTTTGTTTCTTGCCTGAGCAAGAGGAACAAATGGTGACAACAACCTATCGTGAACTTTTTTCTGCCACAACCGTTTTATCTCTTCTTTGTTACCACTGTCAGCAATTAACTCGATTAGTGTCGCCATATCAATTCCAAAATATAATCATCAACTGAATTATAGACTAAGATAAAGAAAACAATACAGGGGCTATTACAAACCGAATTTAGGCGAGCAGTAATG
>JAGLTR010000131.1 GCA_023135155.1 Gammaproteobacteria bacterium | reverse complement strand
CCTGCTTCCTTGTTAAAAATAGGTAACTATTCAGCCATTTCTCGGGGAACGGCCATTAGCACTGCATCTTCGGGCGAAAAATGAAATTTTAAATTCTCATTTACCAATGTAAACTCCGCTTTAAAATTTCATTTTTCGCCCAAATCTACAGCACTACTGACCGTTCTGCTAACTTAGAAGTTCACGGCGCTGAATAATTACAAATAAACTAAGGTTTGGTCCTGCATATTATGTGTGTTTCCTAATCGTCTATTGCTGAAAAGTCGCTTTTGCCAACACCGCATACTGGGCATACCCAATCAGTAGGGATGTTTTCAAAGGATGTACCGGCAGCAATATCGCTATCAGGATCACCAATTTCTGGATCATAAACGTAACCACATACGTCGCAGATATATTTTTTCATTATTTTCTCCTATTGTGTTTAGTTGGGATTCTTAATATGTGTTGGTGCATTCTCTGGCGATTTGCCACGAAATACCGTGTGATAGTATTCGTACGTCATCGCTTTATTATTATTAAGCTGTTTTGAACTTAATAGTTCACCAACGTAAATTGTGTGTGTGCCAATGTCCATGCTGCTGAGCACTTTTGCCTCTAGGATCATGACAGTATGTTCAAGAAATAATGGTACGCCGGTAATATTTGTCTCATAAGATATGTCTTTGCATTTTTCAAACTCACGTCCAGATTTAAAACCGAAGCGGCCAATAAATGTCATCGGTGTATCTTGCGCTAAAACTGAAACGCCAAATACTTGACTTTGTTTTACCATTTCATGGGTATAGGTGTTTTTTGATAGGCATATAGCAATTTTTATTGGGTCATTAGTTACCTGCATAACAGTTGTTGCAATTTGACCATTAATTGCTTCTTCGTTTTTAGAGGAAACTATATACATGCCATATTGAATTTTAAATAGTGCTTGTTCATCTATTTGGTTAGTCATCTTATTCGCCTTTGGATTTTAATATCTTTGCAATCTTGCTGCCCAATTGATGGCATTTTGTTAGGTCATCACTAGTTGGTACATATTGAATGGCAACGGGATCGGCTACTAATTCAACATTCATATTGGTGAGCTCCTGTTGTATAAGTTTTGTTGCTTCTCCTGCCCAACCAAAAGAGCCAAAAGCTTGGCCAATTAAATTTTGTCTTTTTAATCCGCGTAGATAACAGAAAATATCAGCAAGTGTTGGGAACATTTGTTGGTTAATTGTTGGTGAGCCCGCAATTAATGCGCCGGCTTCGAGAATCTCGAGAGCTATATCGCTGCGATTTGAAGCGCGCAGTGGCATAACAACAGCTTTAACGCCTTCAGATATAACTCCATCAGCGATAGCATCAGCCATGGTCGTAGTGCTATTCCACATGGTGTCATAGAAAATGACTGCTTTTTTATAAATTTTCTGTTCAGCCCAGCGCTGCCAAGAATCTAAAATAAATTTAATATCTTTTGGTTGGCGCCAGATAGGTCCGTGATCAGGAGCGATCATTTTTATATCTAAATTAAGTGATGGTACTTGAGCTAAAAGACGGGTTACAAAGCTACTATATGGCAGTAATATATTCGCATAGTATTTTGCTGCTTCGTAATATAAAACATTATCATCATTTTCGTCAGCAAAGAGCTGCGAGGTGGCAAGGTGCATCCCAAAACCATCTTGTGAAAATAAAATACCGTCATCAACAAAATAGGTAAACATGCTGTCTGGCCAGTGCAGCATACGAGTTTCGATAAACTTAAACTTTCTATCGCCAAACGCTATCTCTTCGTTTGGTGTTATTTCTGTTATTTCGAAATCAAGATTGAAATGAGCATTTAGTGCTTTCACTCCCATTTTTGAAGCAAAAACCTTTTCAGGTTTAATAGTTGCAACAGCTTTTTGGAGAGAGCCCGAATGGTCCATTTCAGCGTGATTAGAAACAATATAGGCGATTTCTTTAGGATCGATTACCGATGCTATGCGCGCCATCATCTCATCGTAAAATTGAGCTTTAACAGTATCAATTAATATCGGTTTCTCACCTAAAACTAGGTATGCATTATAAGTCGTACCGCGCGAAGTAGTATAGCCGTGAAAATCACGCAATTCCCAATCTATTGCGCCGACCCAGTATACTTTATCAGTTATTTTCTTTGCTTCAAAACTCGCCATTATAATTGCCTCAAGTAAATGCCGAGAGTATAGGCTCTCGACATTCGTTATTTATTAAGCTCCGCGTTTACCAAGTACATTATCAAACATTAATAGGGCAGGAGTATTTTCCTTAACCATCTTTAATCGTTCAACTATACCGGTAGCGTTTGCTTCTTCTTCAACCTGTTCAGTAACATACCATTGTAAGAAGGAAACAGCAGCGTGGTCTTTAAACTTAATTGCTAAATCCATTAAGTTATTTATGAGCGCTGTGACTTTTTCTTCGTGAGCAAGGGCGCCTTTAAAAGCATCTAGTGGTGATTTCCACTCTGTTTTAGGTGTTTTAATTTGTGTTAAAACTACGCGTTCACCACGCTCAATAAGGTAGTCATATATTTTCATAGCGTGACCAACTTCTTCTTTAGATTGCATACGCATCCATTTGGCAAAGCCAGGAAAGTTTATATCTTCGAAGTAGGCGCTCATTGCTAAATATAGATATGAAGCATGTAGTTCGCGATTAATCTGTTCATTTAATTTATTAAATAGCTGTTTGTTTGTTTTCATGATTATCCCCTCCACAAACCGTGAATATTGCAGAACTCTCTTGCAGAAACCTCATTCGCCTTTACACAAAAAACTGCCTTGGGTTCATCGCCTGGTTTTAAATATTGGCGATAACTTTTACCATCAGCAATTAACTCAATCCACTCAATGTAATGTTTTTCTTCCATTGGGTGTGGAACTGAACCAACTTTAACTTCATAACCATTTGCTGTTTTTGTGATGATAGGCACATGTTTTTCTGTTGTCGCATCAGCTGTTTTTTCATCTAGCTTTTCCATTGGTGCATCGCAGCAGACAAGCTCACCAATGCCAGCGTGAATTACTTGGACAATATTGTCGCAAGTTTCACATTTATAAATTTCATTCAGTTCAGTCATCATTGTTCTCCTTGGTTTTGCAGTTAGCACATTTGCCATAAAATTCTAAGTCGAAACCATGCACTTCGTGTTGTGTGATGCTGTTCATAATTGTGGTTAGACTAGGCATTTTTCCAGGGATGAGATCGTAGATTTTCCCGCATTCACTGCAGGTGAAATGGTAATGGTTATCTTGGCGGGCATCAAACCTTTTCTGCTCCCCAGCCTTACCGAATTTTGTAATGATCCCTTGCTCGGATAGTTGGTTAAGGTTGCGGTAGACCGTGCCTAGACTGATGTTTGGGAGTTTTTTGCGTACGCGTTGAAAGAGCTCATCAGCGGTTGGGTGAGTGTTTAGACTTTGCAGCTTTTCAAGAATGATTGTGCGTTGTTTAGTGTTCATTAATAGGAATAGTAATCATTCCTAAATTGAAAGTCAATGTTGGTTTTTGGCTCTGCTGCGTTGTATCGCGCATTTTAATATTCCTCCTAGAACCATACATGCGCTACCTTTGTTCGGTTGTAATTATTCAGCGCCGTGAACTTCTAAGTTAGCAGAACGGTCAGTAGTGCTGTAGATTTGGGCGAAAAATTTCATTTTTCGCCCGAAGATGCAGTGCTAAT
>JAGLTR010000130.1 GCA_023135155.1 Gammaproteobacteria bacterium | reverse complement strand
CCAACCGGGGTGAAATTAGAGCCACCACTAAAAGCTAAGTTAAAAAAGCTCAGCAAATTAAAGCATCGCACAACTCATTGGTTGATGAAAGAGGCTATTCGTAAATATGTTGAGGAGGAAGAGCGAGCGGAAAAGCTTAAGCAGGAAACTTTAGCTCGATGGCAGGAGGCCGAGCAAAACCAGGTAGTTAATAATGATGAAGTAATGGCATGGTTGGATGCTTGGGGAACAGATAAGGAGAAGAGGCGACCGCCATGCGAAAGTTGATTTGGCTGGATAGTGTGGTTAACGATATTGTAAGGTTGCGGGAATTTATCGAGCAGCATAATCCTTTGGCAGCGAAAAAGGCAGCGTTAGCAATAAAGGATGCTGCGAATAAATTTATTGAGTTGCCGAGCATTGGCAAGCCTGTTATGGATCTACCAGATTATCGCGATTTAAATATAAGATTTGGCGCTGCTGGATATGTTATGCGTTATAGAATTTATCAGAATGATGTTTATGTGGTGCATATACGTCATTATCGTGAGCTTGGATTTAGTGAGTAAAATTATCTAGGGTTTTTTCTAATTGTTTGATGGCCTGCCAGAAATTATTACCAGCTACACTAATTAGATTATTGTGACCGGCATTTTCCACCCAGTAGTGGGATTTTGGTTGTTTGGCTTTTTTGTAGAGTTCTTTGCTGTGCCAGATTGGAACTATGTTATCGGCTGTGCCGTGTATAAATAGAACTGGGCAATTAATTTTTGTTATTTTCTTTATGTTTTCGAATTTATCAAATGGTAGTATTTTAAAATGCGTTATGACACGAAAAGCGCTGACAAAAGGACTGCGAGCTATTACAGCAACGACTTTTTTACGGCTTGCTAAATCAATAGCGGCAGCTGCACCGATGGAGGTGCCATAGGCAATAATGTGGTTTGCTGGAATCTTTAAATTCGTAGTTAAATATTTGTACGCGGCATTTATGTTTTGATAGGTGTGTTTTTCAGTTGGTTTGCCGGTGCTGGTGCCGTAGCCTTCATAATCGTAGGCGAAAACGGCGAAGTTGTGCTGATGCAATTGTTGTAAAAATGGCAGCATGTAGCCGATGTCTTCAGCATTGCCATGGCTAACTAATAGAGTGTATTTCGCTTTTTTGTTGGGTAGGTAAATGGCGGAGATAGTTGCGCCATCTTTAGTGTGTAGTTTGATTATTTGGTTGCTGTCTTGATAGCCGGGATGCGGAGGTAGAAAAATCATGCGGTTAGATGCGAGCCAGGTAACAACATTTAATGCTGCGTAAACGATAAGTAAAATTACAATAATATTTTTTAGCATGGTTTTATTATTACCACGGTTTTGGCAATTTTATCGTGCCAACCCTGTTTTCTTTTATCAAAGGCAATCCATAAAAAGCCTAGGCAGAAAGGAATCGTAGAGACAAAATAGGCAAAGTAGCGAATAATTAATTGCTTATTTGTTGGTTTACTTAAGGTGTTGGCATCTACGATTACTAGGTCAAAAATCATTTTTCCTGGTGTTGCAGATTTATAGTGCCAAAAGAGAATGACAGCGATACATGGGAAAACCCAGGTTAGGGCAAAATTCGCCCAAGAGTTCATGTTGCCTGCTAATAGTTTTACTGGGTCAAAGCCGTAAGCACAAAAAAGTATCGGGGCAATAACTGCTGCTAATATTATCGAGTCGAGTAGGGATGCTAAAAGTCTCACCCAAAAGCCACCATAAACTATTTTAGCGGTCATGCATTTTGCTCACTTGCAGCGGAGTGTAAATTTCATTCAGTTGTTGGGTGACGCGAATAAATGTCGTGCATTTAGAGAGATATTTTAACTCATTGGCGCCGACATAAGTACAGGCCGAGCGTAAACCGCCTAAAATATCTAGAATGGTTTCGCTAACTGGTCCGCGATATGGGGCGTTAACTGATTTACCCTCACTGGAGCGATATTCGGCAACTTCACCGTGGTGGCGATGCATCGCTTCGGCTGAGCTCATGCCGTAAAAGCGTTTGTATTTCTCGCCATCGATTTCTATGACATCGCCGGAGCACTCTTTGTGACCTGCGAACATGCCGCCAAGCATGGCGAAATCAGCGCCCGCTGCAAAAGCTTTAACAACATCGCCGGGAACTGTGCAGCCTCCATCGGCGCAAACGTGACCTTTAAGGCCGTGGGCAGCATCAGCGCATTCAATAATAGCTGAAAGTTGTGGGTAACCAACGCCAGTTTTTACGCGGGTGGTGCAAACTGAGCCCGGACCGATGCCGACTTTAATGATGTCAGCGCCTGAGAGCAAAAGTTGTTCGGTCATCTCGCCGGTGACGACATTACCGGCCATAATAATTTTTTCTGGAAATGCGTCGCGAATTCTTTTCACATGATCGGCAAAGTGTTCAGAGTAGCCGTTAGCGATATCAAGACAGATGAAAGGGCAGTTGACCTTTTTCATGATGGCTTTTAATTTAGTTAGATCTTCAGAGCTGCTACCTGCGCTTGCGAAGCTGTGTTGGATGACGTCTTTCTTTTGCTTTTGCCACTCTTCTGGTTCGGCAAATTTATCGATAGCTGTTAGAAGCTTGTGTTCAGCTAGGGTTTTGGCCATATTGAAAGTGCCGGTATGATCCATGTTGGCGGCAATTATTGGTATGCCGCGCCAGGTGTGGTTGCCGTGCATAAACTTAAAATTACGTTCGAGGGCTACTTCTGAGCGCGAACGCAGAGTGCTTCTTTTGGGTCTTATTAATACATCTTTGAAATCGAGTTTAATATCAGATTCGATACGCATAGCTATTCCTCGTTACGATAATTTAGGGACTAAGAATGATACCAAGTATGGCGTTAAAGTTCTAAGTGATATTTCTACTCATTAGCGATTGGTATACAATATTGCCCTTATGGCAAGACTAATAAAAGAATCGACTATGCAGACCATTGGTGAAGAGATCGCGAATGCGATTACGCATGGTGTTGGAATTGGTTTAAGCGTTATTGCGCTTGTTGTTATGTTGGGAAGTGCGGCGTTGCAAGGTGGGGTATATCGTGTTGTGAGTTGTGCGTTATTTGGTGGCGCGTTGGTGATTATGTATACCGCTTCGACTCTTTATCATAGCTTTCAGCGACCTGAGATAAAGAGGTTTTTTCGAGTTTTGGATCATTCGGCTATTTATCTGTTAATTGCTGGTACTTATACGCCATTTAATTTAATTAGTTTGCATGGTGATTGGGGTTGGTCGCTTTTTGGGGTTACTTGGGGTTTAGCTATTTTAGGTGTGACGTTTAAAATATTTTTTACTGATCGTTTTGAGGCTTTGTCGCTGACGATTTATCTTTTAATGGGGTGGTTGGCTGTTATTGCGGTGCATCCGCTGTTGCAGCATTTGTCGTGGTATGGAATTATTTTATTAGCAGCGGGTGGCTTATGTTATACCTTAGGGGTTGTTTTTTATGTTTGGGAGCGTTTAAAATATAGTCACGCTATTTGGCATTTGTTTGTTTTGGCTGGAAGCATTTGTCATTTCTTTGCAATTTATTATTATGTGCTGCCCACACGTCTTTAGTGATATCAAACAATATAAGTTAAACCGTAGAGACGCCCAACCTG
>JAGLTR010000013.1 GCA_023135155.1 Gammaproteobacteria bacterium | reverse complement strand
GGAAGTGCTCTACCGACTGAGCTATGTGGGCACATCAAAGCCTGGAGCGGGTGATGGGGATCGAACCCACACCATCAGCTTGGAAGGCTGAGGTTCTACCATTGAACTACACCCGCACACGCTGAACGTAACTAATAGCTACAACCACTTCACAGCCCAGCTAAACTGGTGGAGGGGGAAGGATTTGAACCTTCGAAGGCTGAGCCGGCAGATTTACAGTCTGCTCCCTTTGACCACTCGGGAACCCCTCCAATAACTTTGCCAATAAGCACTAAACACAATAGTAGACTACAACCTTTAATCATATGGCTCATGTAGTCCAAAAAATATTAATAAAGTTCAGCACAACCCTGCAAAATTCGAGCTCGACATTGTGACCGGCAAGTACACCATTGTCAATAGCATGTCAAGAAAAACGCTAGAAACGGCAGATCCGCAACTGACTGTCACTCCTACCTGCAACTGCCCCAAAATACCCGGCACGCACATCAACTGCAAACACACTCCAATCAGCAACATCGTAATCACCACCACGCACCGCCGTTAACAGCTGCCCAGCATCAGCCACTAACTCAACATCAAACTTATCCAACCCAAAAGACAACCCCTTACCAATGGCCTTAATAAACGCCTCTTTACGCGTCCAGCATTTGAAAAACGACTCTTTTTGCGCCCCCTGCGGCAGAGACACTAACTGCTTATACTCTTGCGCAGAAAAATATCTTTTAGCAATATCAGATCCAGCAAAATCTTCGCGCATATATTCGACATCAACTCCAACAGCATGGTCTAAGGTAAATGCAAAACATGCCACATCATGCGAATGAGACAAATTAAACTGCAAATTTATGGAAAACTTATTGGCCCCCAAGCTCGGTTTTCCATAAGCACCAACATCGAATTCCAAATCATGCTCAGCAATTGACAAATATTTCCCCAATAACACACGCAACAAACCATGCGACAACACAAAACGTTCCCGATCTTGCGCAAATACAAAACGTCCCGCTTGCTCGCGCTCACTTAAAGATAAAATAGCATACAGCTCATCATAATAACTGGTAACATTCGGCAGATATATCTCCCATAAATTAATTACGCCTGCAGATAAACGATCAACCTTAATATTATCAAACAATTCAGAAACCATAATAAAACCAAATCACCTTAAAATCTTGCGAGAAAAAACCACCACAAAAAATGCAATAAATATCGCACCCACCCAAGCCTCGCTCGTACACAGTAACCGCATAAACATACGATGTGAACTATACACCAAATCCCCATATCCTAAAGTTGAAAAAGTTGTTAATGAAAAATAAATTGCACTCAGAAAATCCGCTGCTCTTGAGTGCAACTCCTTCGGCACACCAGCGAGAGTATAAATGATCGCATAAACCAAGCTTATTAAAAACCCGTACCAGAATGTACGAATCGGACTTGTTCCATATCCCGAAATAGTAAAGCCCACCAAATCTTTAAACCAAGCAACAAACCTACCTGGAGTTTTATGCTGCATCAATAATGGCCACAAAACATGCCTGCGATAAGCACCACGCTCCTGCAATAAATAAAAATCAGCAGTCTTTTTTAAATTGGCATATTCATACCCAACGCGTACAGCGCGATATAAATCCGGTAATTGCTGCATGCTAGTACCACTCTTTGACCATTTAACATGGATCTCTTTATCAAATTTCGTCAAATAATTAACACTTATTTTACTCAGAACCGTATCTTCAAAATGCACGCCCCTTAAATCAGTTCCAGAAAAGTCTGGTGCAACCAATCTTACTCCCACCATAACCGCATCATTTAATTGCGAATTAACAAAAGAAGTATCAACGCCACCTGAATCAGAAAAAACAGCATTAATTAAATTACACTCCTTAAAAACCGTAAAAGAAAAATCAGATTTCTTAAAATCAATGTTCGACAAATTACACTCATCAAAAACCGCATAACTTAAATTCTGTTTTGTTAATGAAACGGAACCAGAAAAATCTTTATTCTCAAAATGAATACCGCGCATATCATGATTCGTTAACACAAAAAATTCATTTTGCTCCATCTCATCTGGAGGATAATACGGATAATTATGCGGATCGATGTTAGCCGGATGCTCTAAGACATAACCTTCCAAAATCTCACGCACATCTTTTGATGCTTCAATTGCCGCGATAATCTTCTCGCGCACCTCACGCCCTAATGGCGTTGACCATCTTTTGACTATATAGCGCTGCGTTAGTAGATCAAATTTTAAATCCTGCTTATCCATGCCAACCACCTATACCAATGAAAGGAGTCATTATATAGTTAACCCAATGGAGATAGAAGCAAACATATAACCCCGCCACAATCCGACTAACTTCGGCGATAATGCACAAACTTGCAGCGATCATGCAAAGATCTAGACACCCCGGCAAAAGTGCGGCACAATAACGCCAAACAAACAATAAGGAGCTATTATGGACATTCGCAAAGTCAAAAAACTGATCGATCTCGTAAAAGAGACTGGCGTCTCCGAACTGGAAATCAACGAAGGCGAAGAGTCAGTGAAGATCACCCTAGGACAATTCATCACTACTCAAACACCCATGGCACCTATACCAAACCCACCAACAGCTGTAACAACACCAATCGAAGCCAACACCATCCCAACTGAACCAATCACCAATAACGGCCACACACTACGCTCACCAATGGTCGGCACAGTATTCCTAGCTCCAACTCCAGGCGCCAAACCATTTTTCGAAATAGGCCAAAGAGTCGCCGCCGGCGATACCCTCTGCCTTATCGAAGCAATGAAAATGTTTAACCAGGTCGAAGCCGATAAGAGCGGCGTTATCAGCGCCTGCTTAGTCGAAAACTCCAACCCAGTAGAATTCGACCAACCACTCTTCGTGATCGAGGAAGCCTAAGATGCTAAAGAAAGTCTTAATCGCGAACCGCGGTGAAATTGCACTGCGTATTTTACGCGCTTGTAAAGAACTCAACATCAAAACTGTCGCCATCTATTCAGCTGCTGACCGCGATTTAATGCATGTCCACTTAGCAGACGAAGCTGTCTGTATCGGCCCACCCAACTCAGCCAACAGTTACCTAAATGTACCAACCGTCATTAGTGCAGCAGAGATAACCGGCGCCGACGCTATCCACCCAGGCTACGGCTTTCTCGCCGAGAACCCTGATTTTGTCGAGCAGGTAGAAAACAGCGGTTTCTGCTTCATCGGCCCAGACCACAACACCATTCATACCATGGGCAACAAGGTCTCCGCCATCAAACACATGCAGCACCTAAACATCCCCTGCATCCCTGGCTCAAATGGCCCGCTAGGCAATGATGAACAGGAAAACCTCAAAATCGCCGAAGAGGTTGGCTATCCCATTATCATTAAAGCTGCAGCTGGTGGCGGCGGACGCGGCATGCGTGTTGTTCGCGATAAAAGCGAATTAATTAACTCCATCGGTATGACCAAAACCGAAGCTGAGGCCGCTTTTGGCAACGGCCAAGTCTATCTCGAAAAATTCCTTGAAAAACCGCGCCACATCGAAATTCAAATTTTCGGCGATGGCCAAGGTGATGCTATCTATCTGGGTGAGCGCGACTGCTCTATGCAACGTAAACACCAAAAAGTTCTCGAAGAAGCTCCTGCCGTCGGCATAACCCCAGAACAACGTATGGAAATTGGCATGCTTTGTACCAACGCCTGTAAAGAGATGCGTTATCGAGGCGCCGGCACTTTTGAATTTCTTTATCAAAACGGAAAATTCTACTTCATTGAAATGAACACCAGAATTCAAGTCGAGCACACTATCACCGAAATGGTAACCGGCATTGATCTAGTAAAGGAGCAGCTACGTATTGCCTGCGGCGAACCACTTAGCATCAAACAAAAAGACCTAACTATTAAAGGCCATGCGATCGAATGCCGCATTAACGCTGAAGATCCGCAAACATTCATGCCATCACCCGGAAAAATCACAACGTTCCACGCTCCAGGCGGTCCAGGCATTCGCGTTGACTCGCATCTTTATAACACCTATGTCGTGCCACCATATTACGATTCCATGATCGGCAAAATAATAAGCTTTGGCGAAACTCGCGATATAGCAATTAAAAAAATGGAAAACGCCTTAGAAGAAATTGTTATTCAAGGCATAAAAACTAACATACCCCTACAACAAACTATTTTGAAAGATGCCAATTTCCAAAAAGGCGGCACTAATATTCACTATTTAGAAAAAATGCTCAAAGAACTCCATGCAAAATAATAACACTTATTGGCAAATAGAATTTGTCACCATACCTAGATTTGCAGAACTATTCTGCAGCATCCTCGAAAGTCTCGGCGCCAGCTCAACAGCAAAGTTCGAACAAAATGCCGAGCGCATAAAAGTAGAGGCTATATTTACTGAAAAACGCAAAGCCGAAACCGCACAACAATTCACACGACAACAATTTCCTCGCGACCTGATTTTCAGCCAAGATTTAATCGAACTATCCCCACAAGACTGGCAAAAAACATCCATCCAAGATTTTAAACCCATGAATTTCGGTAAACGTTTATGCGTACACCCAAGTTGGGACGCACCACAAAATAACAATCGTGAAAATATTATCCTTGACCCAGGCCTTGCTTTTGGCACAGGCACACATCCTACAACTGCACTCTGCCTAGAATGGCTAGATGAAAATATTCATGGTAATGAAATAGTAATTGATTACGGTTGCGGCTCAGGAATTCTTGCCATGGCTGCAATAAAATTAGGCGCCCAAAAAGTCTATGCTGTCGACATTGATCCAGAAGCGATTATCGTCACCAAGGAAAACATTAAAATAAATAAACTACCGACAGATAAAATAGAAGTTTTATTACCAGAAAAGCTGCCCGAAATTAAAGCTGACATATTAATTGCGAATATTCTTGCCAATCCACTTATGAATCTAGCCCCACTATTTAAAACCTTAATAAAATCACGAGGCAAAATAGCACTTTCAGGGATTTTAGCTGAACAACAAACAACCGTTAAAGAACACTATGAAAAATGGTTTCGAATAAACCCACCACAAGCTCAAGATGAATGGGTAATATTAAGCGACGCCATTTGAGAATGGCAACTCTTCAGGATCAAGACCAGGCGTGCCATCTAAATCACGATCACTCACCAACACATAATCGCCATTTATTGGATCAGCATCAGCAGTCGGCCTAAACAACCTACCCAAACAAGCAACACAACTCATCCATAAACTGCAACTAATCCCACAACAGACAAGAGAGCTAATAGTAATCGCTCCACCTGCAATAGCCCAAGAGACCCAAGCATTCGACGAAGCCCAACCCCTCTCCCCATCATCCGGAAAATTGCTGGACGCGGCGGCGACCGGCATCATTAGCGACAAAGCAACCACCAGTATTTTCTGATTAAATGGCCCGAAAAATTTCAAATTAATTTCCCGTATTTATTTAAGGCTGAGGATTTTCATCATCACTCGACTCTCCTCCAAGCAAAAAAGCCCTTTCGCCTGTTTCATCGCCGTCATTAATAAAATCCAATTGATTAGCAGAAGTGTCTGATGTAGACCAAAGCTTTTTGCCGATCCAACCTCCACAACAACCAGCACAACAAATTCCGCAACCCATCAAACTTAAAATAGTTATGACTGCCGTTCCACCTATAATAGCGGATCCAATAGTAAGCCACCCATCTCCCGTTGGAAGAAGACTATCATCCATTTGACCTGAAGCATCGCGCAAATAACTAATTCCCGATGAAGAAACACTTTCAGCAACACGATTAAAAAATTGGCCAACGAGCATAGCTATTCTCCACTCAACAATAAAATAGGCTAACAAGATACACTCAAATCAACCCTTATTCCTTAACAAAGACTTAAATCAGCAGCTTTTTTCTATAGGAAATCCCGTAGAAAAAATCGCTAAATACTGTACGATATATGTGACAAACTCCACTGATCCATAGCGAAAAAATCTCGCCCTGTTATAATGCCGCCCATGTCGAAACAAAGCGATAAAACACTCCGTCAGCATGTAATCACTGCAATGGAGCAATATTTCACCAACCTGGCTGGCCACGAACCTAGCAATCTCTACGAATTAGTCTTAAAAGAGATCGAGGCCCCACTTATCGCCTCCACCCTAAAATTCACCAACCACAACCAATTGAGAACAGCCAAAATTTTAGGCCTCAGCCGCGGCACTCTCAGAAAAAAAATCCAGCTCCACCAACTCACAGTAAAAAACTCGTAACCATTAAATCATACGACCTTAGAACATCATCACTACGCAAAAAACACCGTCATTCTGCGGCTTGACCGGAGAATCCACTATCCTAAAAAACACTCTAGCAATATACCTGCAATCTGTACTCTGGTATAAAGAGCCCTCTCCATTAACAAAAGGATTTCAATCATGAAAAAATTTCTTTTCGCTATTATTACTTTGAGCTTCTGCTTCACCTGTTATGCCGCCATTGCAGCTACCGCATGTCAAGCGCAGCTAAATAAACAAAACACTATTTGCGCCAAATATGCTCAAGCCAAATCGCAACCCAATACCAAATCACAAGCATGTAGGGCTAAAGCTAAAGCTGCCGCAACCAGAAGATGCCGCAACAGGCCCGCTAGAAGCCAAGCACAATGCATAAAGACTATGTATTCTCGAGCACTCAGGAGATACTGCCGAAGCTCAAGAGGATCATCATCCTCACTAAGGAATAGCTGCAATAGAGCAAAAAAAGCTTACAGGAGATGCAAACAACGAAGCTCTCAATCAAACCGCTTTAGCCGCCACACCAAACAAACGAGAACCTCTACTACAAACAAATGCCAAAACCTGTCGAATGCGGTAAAGGCAGCACGCAATAAGTACATGGCGATCCGTTGCGGCATGAGCGATAGAGCAGCCAGGGCACAATGCCGCACCAACCGTAGCGCTCTATACAAACAATATCGCGCTACTTACTCTAAATATAACGCCTGCAGAAGAGGACGGTAATCTAACAAAGAGTTCTCGCATTAAAATTAAGCCGCCACTCCCATTCACGCGGAGCTGGCGGCTTTTTTATTCCAAGCAAGATATATCACTACTCCTTATCGAAAACAGCTGCAATCAAATAGACATCAAACCGACTACTCTTCCCATTAAACTCTAAATCGGGTTTCGGACCAGAAATCTGCGGCGCCAAACGCGGCCTTTTAACCACTACCCTTTTAAACGCGCATTTTAACGCCACCTGCAGCAACTGCTCAACATCTAAATCTTCACCAACAACAGCGCGCAAAATCCGCATCTCTTTTTTCACTAAAGCTGACTTAGTACGCTCGGGAAACATCGGATCCAAATAAACCACATCTGGTCGAACTTTACACTCCTGCATATATGTAATTGCATTACCTCTCTTAAGTTTTAAACGTAACTCCGCAAAATCAGGACTTAAGCTTGCTCGTCGCAAACCATCCTCTAACAACGCAGCAACTATTGGCGACCGCTCAAGCATTAACACCTCGCAACCTAGTGTCGCCAAAACAAAGCTATCTTGACCAAAACCCGCTGTCGCATCTAAAACCTGCAATGCTTTACCCGATTGCACGCCGACCGCGCGGGCTAACAGCTGACCTTTCCCACCGCCATATTTGCGGCGATACGCTAATTTACCTGCTAAAAAATCTACATAGATTGGACGTGTATGCTGCTTACTATTTTCACACAGCTCCAAGCGCTCCGTAGTTACGACTAAAAAATAATCGGCAGCAGCAGTAACATCAGCTATCGGCAAGGATAAATTATTCGCCACCTCTTTTGCCTTATGTTCACAACCCTTCTCAGCAATAACCATAATTTTTAACACGAGCATATTCTCCATCAATATGAAACGCGATAAATCACGCCTCTACGCTTTTTACCAGAATAACAAACAAATGTAACAAATAGAATGCGCCTAAGCACCTCAGAATAAGACGCATTGCTATGCGTCTCTACGGGAACATCGAGATTGAGACGCCCAGGTTGGGCGTCTCTACGATAACATTGTAATTTAGACGCATGCTATGCGTCTCTATGGTCAACGTCGATGCTGACTATAACAACGGATTGCGCTACAAAAGCAACAAGTATAAGATATCGGCACGCAATTAAAGAAGGACTTAATCATGTTAAAGAAATCACTCCTTACCATTCTAGCAATCTCCGTCGCAAGCTGCGCTTACGCTAGTGACCAAGCCGGTAACTCTGATGCAACACTACAACTGTTAAAAGCTAACAAACATGCTAAACCCAGCTCTCTTAACCAGTATTACGACCGCCAATATTACTACAAAAAACGCACCGTAGACTTCTATTTCGGAGCTCAGGGTGGCGCTGCTATCACAAGTTTCAAACGTACTTTCGGGGCTAACACTATCCGTAACTCAGACACCAACCCAGAAGGCGGCGGCTATCTTGGTGTCGGAGCCATGTTTGATAAATTTTATTTTGGCGGCGAAGGTTACGCAAAATACATGGATATTTACAACAAACAAACAAGTGGCAATTCATATCTAAAACTCAACCTAAAATACGCCTTCGGCTTAGACGGCATTATCGGATTCTTCACCACCAAAAATGTTCTGCTTTATGCGCGCGCCGGTATTCTAGCAAGCAGGTTCTACGTAAAAACCAATGACGCTGCAACCTACAGCACCGATAACCGCAAACGCACACTAATAGGTTATAATTTTGGCGCTGGCGTTGATTTATATATTACCCACCATATTTCAATTCGCCCAGAATATGATTTCACCCTATATAATTCATATAAATACACCTATGCGGGCACAAGCAATAAATATTCTCCAAAGAATAATCAATTCAGCATTGGTATAACTTTCCACATGCTGTAAAAATCACACAACAAAAAAGGAGGCAGCTGCCTCCTTTTTATTATAAGCAAATAATCTACAACTCTTTTACACACGCAACAGAAAAACGCTCACCATCATCTAAACGCATCGCTGTTAAATTACCACCCCAAACACAGCCTTCATCAAGCGCATAAATATGTGATGCACTCACTTTGCCACGCAGTGCTGCCCAGTGCCCAAAAATTATTTTAGTGTCTGCAAGAGGACGGTTATCCACCTCATACCAAGGCACAAAGCCAGCCGACGCCTGTTCTGGTCCACCAACATTATCAAAATCCAACCTACCATCTTGCGTTGCAAAACGCATACGCACAAAAGCGTTTAAAATAAAACGCAACCGCTCATTCCCTGCCAAATTATCCGACCAACAATCAGGTTTGTTACCATACATATGCTCTAAAAATTCAACATAATCATCACTAGCTAAAACTCGCTCCACTTCTTCCGCATAGCTCTTCGCCTCATGAAGATTCCACCAAGGATAAATACCTGCATGCGCCATAACAAAACCACTATCTGGATCATGATACAACAACGGTAATTTGCGCAACCAATTGATTAATTCCGTACCATCAGGCGCATTAATTACCGCCTCTAAATTATGCTGCTTGAACAACGGATCCTGACCATGAAATAGCGTTAACAGATGCAAATCATGATTCCCCAAAACAATCTTTACGTTCACAAGAGACTTTATAAAACGCAAAACTTCTAAAGACTTTGGACCTCGATTCACTAAATCGCCAACAAACCAGAGCTCATCTTGCTGAGTATCGTACGCGACCAAACGCAGCAACTGCTGCAACTCGTCAAAACAACCCTGAACATCTCCAATTGCATAAATAGCCATAATTCACCTACAAACAATTAGCCAATTTAACAAACTGCTCAACAGTCAAACGCTCCGGTCGCATGCTGGCATCCACATCAACCGCTTGCATCTGCGCAACAGTTAATAATGTTTTTAAAGAATTTGCTAACGTTTTACGCCGCTGATTAAACGCCGTTTTCACCACAAGCTCTAAATTTTTCACATCATGCGCAGGCGTCAATATCTCGGCATGCGGCACTAAACGCAAAATTGCTGAATCAACTTTTGGCGCTGGCCGAAAAGATTGCGGACTCACCTCAAACAATTTCTCGCAAACACAGAAATATTGCAACATAACACTCAAACGCCCATAATTTTTCACACCAGGTGTCGCAACAATTCTATCTACCACCTCTTTTTGCAGCATAAAATGCATATCAACAATGCAATCGATCTGCTCCAGAAGATGAAACAACAGTGGCGAAGAAATATTATAAGGTAAATTACCGATCACCCTTAATTTATTGACGCTCGCAACCAAAGAACAGAAATCGAATTCTAAAGCATCCGCCTGATGCACAACCAGATCTCCACACGCACTACACGCATCTATTAACTCGGGAATTAAATCACGGTCAATTTCAACCGCATGCATAGAACCAACAATAGCTAGCACACTTTCCGTCAACGCACCAAAACCAGGACCAATCTCTACAATATTTTGTCCCTGTTGCGGCGCAATTGCTGACAGAATCCGCCGCACAACATTCTGATCACATAAAAAATTTTGTCCAAATCTTTTACGCGCTTTTATCATACAAATTTCACATAAGCCTGATTGCGTATTTTCTTCAGCCACATTTGTAACTGCTCCTCGAATTTACGACGATAAATCAAACTCTTCACATTCGCACTCGTAAGTTTTGCACCACTATAACGCACATTAACTAATTTAATAATATGATAACCGTTCGGTGCTTGAATTGGCCCAAGCACCTGCCCTATGCGCATCGCCTTAACCTTACCAGAAAAAATAGATGGTAGTTCAGCCAGTTTACGCCAACCCAAATCTCCGCCTTGCAGCGCCTGCTGACCACCAGACTGTGCTGCAGCTAATGTTCTAAAATTCTTACCCTGCTTAATTTGCCCCAACACCTTTTGCGCTTGTAACTTTGCTTTATGCAACTCTAGAGGTGTCGGTGTACTAGGAACTGGAATTAAAATATCCTCTATACGATACGCTGAATTTGCGCCGCGTGTATTCTTCATTTTGTTTACATAATCACTAATCTCTTCGTCAGTAACATTTACCTGACTACCAACCTCTTGCTGCTGCAAACGCGCCATAACTATCTGCTCGGCAATAGTTTTACGATACTTTGCATAATTCTGACCATGCTGCTCTAACTCTCCCTTTAACTGCTCCAAGGTCATGCTATTACGTTTAGCGATACTCATAACCGCTTGATTCAAATCACTACTAGAGACCTTAATGCCAGCACGCTTGATCATCTGCTTTTGTAGAGTCGTATAAATAAGATTATTAAGTACCTGACGCCGCAATGCTTTTAGCGCCGGTACAGGTGTATTACTACGCTGCAACTGTTGCTTAGCTTCAATCATAGCAGCGGAAATTTGCTGTTGTGTTATAACGCTATCATTTACCACCACAACGACCTTATCTAATGGTACTAACGGCGTATTCTGTGGAACTGGCAAACTTGCCGCATTCACTGCCCCTATAATAAAAAATCCACAAAGCAAAACAACTATTTTTTTCATATTAACTATCCCGTCTTAAACATATCATTAAACCCAGGAATACGGCTGGTCAGCAAACTACCAACACCCGAACTCCCAATATTACCTAAACCTTTTAACATAAATTGCACATAAACTCTATGATCATAGAGGCTACGCTGATCATCGCTATACCCAGTAAAGAAATTCCCACTCACTAAACGCATAGCCCAACTACAACTGTTATACTCTACACCCAAAACATACGCATTAGGCGAATGACTACTAATATTATAATTCCAATCACCTAACAAGCGCCAATTACGCGTAACCGGCCAAGTCAACGATAGATCCAAGCGGTTCAAATCAACCGCGCGCTTATTATAGGTATCGCCATCATACAAGTAATTATAACCAAAGTTAGCCACGCCATTAGTTGCATAGCGATACTGAAAAGTAACCCCTGCATTATTTAACCGCTTATTAGCAAAATCATAAGCGCCTGTACCTGTAACATTCCATGCCTTGTTTAAATAATATTTAAGCTCACCAACTAAAGGTGAAAAGTTATCTTTAACCAAAGGATCTGCGTTACAGTTACCAATACAAACACGATGCTTCTGGAAAGCAAAAATCTGCCCAATACTCGCGCGAATCTTTTCCTCACCGCTATTAGCATCAATAAACCTGCTAGTTAATCCTACCGAAACCTGATTCGCATCACCAAAACGATCGATACCACTAAAACGGTTTGTACGGAACAAACTATCGAAACTAAAAGTAGAAATATCAGTATCAAATAACGGGTAATTATCTTGATTGTGATAAGGCACATAAAGATAAAAAAGTCGCGGTTCTAAAGTCTGCGTATAATCCCCACCGAAAAAGTGCAGCGCACGCTCAAACGTTAAACCACCATCCACATCAAAAACTGGTAAAACACGCTTAATTGATTTTTTCGTACCAGGGATCTGATTATTTAACTCATAAAAAGTCATAGGCAACTGAAAATTCGGTGAGAGATAACCGCCCGCCCAGTTGTGCGGCATACCAATGGATGGCTGGACATTTAAACGCCCACCAGTTACCACGCGGTTACCCGTCTTTAAAAGTCGCGCATGATCGAAATACACAAACTCATTCGCAAAATGATAATCCAGCCCATACTTTTGATTAGGATAATCACCAGTTAAATCCAACTGCGGCAAACGACTATACTGATTCAATGTCGGCTCTTGCGTGACCAAATGCAAAGTCTGGAACGCCATCACGCGCCCTAAGAAATTCCAGTGCTCACTCTCATATTTCAGATCAGCGCGATTCAACAACTGATTACCATTAATAACCGATGGCACATTACCAAAATCACGATAAAAATAATCATCGCTAACATAATTCAAATCTAACTTGCTCGACCATTGCGGATTAAAATGCGTCCGATCTTTAAAAGAGACCATGCCACGATTATTACTACTATTTTCTAAACGTGACAAGCCTGGATTACCGGCATACGGCACAACTGAATCTTTTTTAAACCGCTTAAAGTATCGGTCATTAAAAATATATGCAGCCCGCAACTCACCCTTACTCTTACTGGTCAGATAACGAAACTTACCACCTAACAATACACCACGCTTATAAATAAAACGTGGAGTTAACGTAGCATCGTAATTGGGCGCTAAATTTAAATAATATGGCAAGGTCAAATCAAAACCAGTTTTCCTAGAATACCCCATCAATGGATATAAAAAACCTGACTTACGTCGTTTATCAATGGGGAACCTGTAATAAGGCATAATTCCGGCTGGAACCCCCTGCACGAGAAAAACTGCGTTATGCACCGTCCCAATACCAGTCGTACGATCTAAGCGTAGCTTCTTACTATTAATCTGCCAAGTTTTAGCGGTCGGCTTACCGGTGCTATAAGTAGCATCATATAAATACAAGATCCCATCTTTATCGCGTAATATTTTACGCGCCCGCCCCCACAAATTAACTTTTCCAGTCGGGGAAACGGTCCACATACGATAAATAGCATTATGAATAACGAATGTTTTCTGCACAAAATTAATATGCGCACGATCACCAATTAAAACGCGACCATATTCACGAAAATGCACATGCCCAGTTAGATCACCATTAGTAAGCTTATGAGTTTTTTTATCGCGATGCAGAACAATCTTATCAGCAATAATCTCTCGACCAGGTTGCGTAATCGTAACTCTACCTCGTAAAACTGCATCGCCGGTTAGCGCATATGAAACTGGCTTTGTCGCCGTAATTCGCACTTTTGTTTTACGTATACTACCAGGGTTCGGAAAACTCAAAACAATCGCCGGCTCTTTATAATAACCATCACAAAGATTATGTGCTTTCTTGGTTGAAACCCAACCTAAGAAATGCGCCACATCCTTATGCGATAATTTATTAAATGCAACTGTAGCAGCATGCGCAGGCATACTTAAAGCTGCTAATAACATCCAACTATTTTTAAATAAGCTTTTCATGCACGCAAAATATTAGTTAACCAAACGCCAAGATCTGTGATCTCTTCAGGACAAACAGAGTGCGGCATAGGATAAGTCTGCCAATTCACTTGGTAACCCTGCACCAGCAACTCATTCTTCGAAGCTTCGCCCCACTCAAGCGGCACAATTTCATCATACTGCCCATGCGCCATAAAAATTGGTAAATTACTATTTGCACCACTCACTTCGCCAACAATGGTTTCAGCTAACGGTAAAAATCCAGATAGTGCAATAGCTCCAGCCAACTGTTTTGGATAACGCAATGCACAATGCAATGCCATAGCCGCACCCTGTGAAAAACCCGCTAAAACAATTTTATCTGCAGCAACACCTTCGACAAGCTGATGCGCAATATGGTGAAAAATAATATCTTCAGAGGCTCGAATGCCAACCTCATCCTGTGGCGTTTCAAGACTAAGTCCATAAACATCGAACCAAGCCCGCATTTCAAACCCACCATTTAAAGTAATCGAGCGTACAGGCGCATGTGGAAATATAAAACGCACCGACAAATCTTGCGGCAATTCTAATGCCGACACAATGTCCTCAAAATCGTGGCCATCAGCCCCTAAACCATGCATCCAAATTACACATGCCCGGGGATTCTCTCCAGTCACCACCTCAACATAATCAAGCAGTTGTTCAACCATGAAGCTCACCTCAAAATTTAGCAAACCACAATAGCAGAATCAGCGCCAAGAACAAAGCCTATAAACCGACAAAAACGCGAAATTCCATACCATTGTGTTGAGCCATCATAAGCTAGGATGTTACGATGACTACCTATGAAAAAAACAACCTGTTTATTAATTTTGACCTTCCTATTAGCTGGCTGTGGCCAGACCGGCGCGCTCTATCTTCCAGGCCAACAAAACAATACTCATACCACTAAAGTATAGTGATTAACTACCACACGATCATTGCCCTAATATAGAACTTCGCTTAATATAGCTGCTATATTATAGTATTCGCATTCGAAACCAGAATGACAAAAAAGTTGCCAGCTACAAATCTTTCTGGTATAGATGCCAACCTATTTTTTCGAGGGAACAAGGAGATTAATATCATGGCGACAAAAAAAACAACAACAAGCCCAAAAAAAACAGTGAAAGCCAAAGCAAAAACCGTTACCGCTAAGGCCAAAACAACAACAAAAACAGCTGTTAAAACAAAAGCTAAACCTAAAACTGCTGTAAAAAAGCCCCCTACTAAAACAAAGGCAAAAAACACCAAGGCTGCCAAACCAAAAACAGCAAAACCAACCGCGGCAAAAACAGTAAAAGCAAAAACCGCACCAAAAACCAAAACCCCTACAAAAGCAAAAGCGAAAGTTGCAACACCAAAAAAAGCACCCACTGCTAAAACAAAAAAACCTACAACTAAGAAAAAAACCAAAACTACCACCGTAGTCAAACCATATTCAGAAAAAAAAGGCGAAGAATATATGAACGAAACTCAGTTAGCGCATTTCCAAGAGATGCTTAACAACTGGAAACAACAGTTGATAGAGGAAATGAATCGTACCGTAGAACACATGCAACGTGACGCATCTAATTTTCCAGATCCTGTAGATCGCGCCAGCCAAGAGGAAGAGTTCAGTTTGGAACTACGCACTCGTGACCGCGAACGCAAATTAATACGCAAAATCAATGAGGCAATCGAGCGCATTCAAGAAGGCGATTACGGCTACTGCCTCGAATGTGGATCTGAAATCGGCGTCAAGCGCTTAGAGGCTAGACCTACAGCTACGCAATGCATTGAATGCAAAACCATCGCCGAGATCCGCGAAAAACAAACGGGAACAAGTGGATTCGAAGAATAGGATTATGATATATTAACCCTCGCGTTTACATCGTAAACCGTCTAACAATAGGAGTATGAAGTTATGTGTACAAAGGTGTTAGCAATAGTTTTCACTATCATTGCACTAATCTTGGCCATTCTAGTAACAGTTTGGCACCAACAAGGATTAGCCTTAATCATTTATATCAGCCGTTTCTTTGATGTAATGATCCCAATTCTTGCAGTCGGCGCACTGCTTAAGTACCTATTTCATGGTACCAGCTGCGACTACAAAAAAGACTAATTAAACTGTCTATGAGAAAGGCGCTATTTTTAGCGCCTTTTTATTGCCTAAATTTAGCTGGCTCTGCTATCCTGCAGCAGATGGAAGCCAAACAAAACAACGCCCTACCATGGATAATGTGGATCTTAGCCTCCTGCTTCTATTGCTACGGCCTTTTCTTACAGATTACTCCCAGCACGATGACCAACCAACTAATGTCAGCATTTAGCATGAACAACCTCCAACTTGGGCACTTAACTGCATTTTATTTTTACGCTTACACCTTAATGCAAATACCCGTAGGCCTACTCCTAGACCGCTATGGTCCACGCCGCTTACTAACACTCGCAGCAATTACCTGCGCAATTGGTTGCTGGCTATTTAGCATCTCCCATGACTACGACCTTGCTGCGATAGGCAGACTAATAACCGGCTTTGGCGCCTCATTCGCAGCAATAGGTTGCCTAAATATTGCCGCTATATGGTTTCCAGTAAAACGCTTTGCCTTCTTAGCTGGCTTAAGCATGACCATCGGCATGCTAGGTATTACTATCGGCGTCTCACCGTTCACCTGGCTAACCCATCAAATTCACTGGCAGAACACCATGCTCATGCTAAGCGGCATCGGCATAATATTCGTATTTCTCGCCTGGTTTATCTTAAAAGACCAAACAGTGGATATAGATATCGACCGACTCGAAGAACAGACCACACCACAACTAAAGCAAATAATTCGCAATCACCAAAATTGGTTATTAGCAATTTACACCGGTCTCATGTTTGCCGGCATCCCTGTTTTAGGAGCGCTATGGGGACTCCCTTTTGCGATGCAAAAATGCGGCTTAAGCCATCACGATGCTGCAATTATTGTTGCTATGCTCTATCTAGGCTGGGCTACTGGCGGACCATTTTGGGGCTGGTACTCTGACTATATCTGTCAACGCAAAAAAATACTTTACACCATTAGCACCGGTGCCTTAATAAGTATTACGCTGGCAATCTATTTACCAATAACATCTGGCATTATTCTAGGCGCCCTATTTTTTATCTTCGCATTTTTCGGCGGTGGTTTTATTATTACCTTCTCACTAATTCGAGAAATTAATGCCACAAAAAACAATAGCGGCTCACTCTTAGGATTTATGAACACCATAAATATTTTTATAGGCGGCGCACTTGCACAACCATTAGTCGGCTGGTTCTTAGATTTAACATGGGATGGCGGCTATAAAAATGGTGTGCCTATCCACACCCTCGGAGATTTTCACGATGCTCTAGCATTTATTCCAATTGCTATCGGAACAACATTGATTATCTTGCCATTCATACGAGAAACCTTCTGCCAATATATAACGCCCGTAATCAAATTAGATAACGACAAATAACGCTTCGTCATTATTCCCGTGAAAACGAGAATCCAGAATCTACAAAAATTGCACAGGAATTATTTATACGCTAGATAACCTAAAAGCGCATTGCTTACCACAGCAGAAATATTTACACGCAACGAGAAACAGGAACCACCGTGCGATCTTCTGCAACACGCCTAGGAATAGATTTGCTTAACTCACCAACAACCCTATGCACATCTCTTAATGGTTCCGGTAAAGATTTGCGCGCAAAGAACCCCACACATTTTGTGCGCTTATAATGCACCCCAACTGCAACTCCATAAAATATACCTAACCCAGCAACCGCTAACAGCAAATTACCAACAACCTTTTTCACGCCCGCATCTTTTTTACCAACTTCTGAGGCTGCATAAATTCGCGTCCTAGACATTTTCTGAAAATTTTTAATGCCCACTTTCCTTTCACGCGAAGACAAACAAAAGAAAGCATGCGCATCTTTTGCAATAGCTGTTCCACACTCTTGCAAAACAACAGCTCGCTCTTTCTCACCTTTTAGCCGCAATCTCCCTGCTTCAACATAAACTTGCCGCAATGCCTTACCAAAAACTAACTCAACAGCATGATTCTGCGAAACAACATTATAAGCGGGTGCAAACAACGTCAATACCACACCCAAATTCACACTGCTTAATGTGT
>JAGLTR010000129.1 GCA_023135155.1 Gammaproteobacteria bacterium | reverse complement strand
GTTCGACTCCGGCCCTGGGCACCAGCCTTCGCTTTGTTCGCATTTGCTCACAAAGCTACGGCTCGGCAGGCCAGCCACTCAACTTTTCAGTTTTTTTAATCTACGCTAAGCGAAGGCTGCCACGCCGAAGCACGCAGTGCGTAGGCGGGCTTTAAAACTTAATAATTCATACTATAGCGTTGGTTGTCCGTTGTCAGGACCTGACCCCGCACGTCCTGTTTCTTTTTGTTTTAAGATAAGAAGCCTCGCGCTACACTCATGGTGCAATTCAGGCCGTTATATTCAAAAATACTCTTACTCTTATTACTCTAAGTCTATAGCTGTCAATATTATCGGAGCTAGAGCCATAAATGCGTTGTTGAATGGGCCGTTTCATTTCCTAAATTTTAATATTTATTTTTTTGGAAATGTATTACCATAGAAGCTCGATTGAAAATTAACAGGAGTTCTATTCATGAATAAATCATTATGTGCGTTACTTGCAATTTTATTTCTTGTTAGCACAAGTAGCTCATTTGCAAATAATAATTGTAACTTGCAAATTAAAAACACCACTAAGAATGCTTCTCTTAGTTATGTGTATAGCAATAAAATAATAAACGTAGCTCCGGGAGCTAAAAAGACAATAAAATATTGTTGTACCTCAATACCGTCATTTATAGTGCGTTTCACCAATAGCAAGAACAATACAATAGTTGAATCACATTTTCAGATTAAAGAACAAGCGGTTACAAGTGTTCGTTCGGCAGACGGGGCTGTAGCACTTTCATTTCCGGCTGATTTCCAAAAAATATATGCAGACGGTGGCTGTGATTGCGGATGTAACCCGCCAGGGTACCAAACAGTTTGTTCAGATACTATGTGCGATTGCACTAAAGGATGCAATCCAGGACGGCAATGTAAGTGAAGTTCTAAAAATTGGGTGTAAATATCAACAAACATGTTGAATTTTACATGTTTGTGTACCATGAGCGTTTAGTAAAAAATCTCAGACGGCGGAGATCAGTGAAATAAGGATGTAGAGAAAGTTATACAATTGATTATGACTCAGAGGGTGGGGGGTAAGTCTTGCTGCATTTTTTTGCGATAGATAATGCGTCGGGGCATTATGTTTCGAAGACGTATGACTTTTACTTTTAGCAAGAAGCTGACAAAAATTGTGTTATTGCTGGGGGTAACGATCTACTTAAGTTCAAAGTAGCTTTAGATGATAATGCTAAACAAGTATTAAAGATTATGTATGGGCCCAATGGTGCTTAGGTGCAATACATGTTTAGTATGAGCTCAATAGGCAATTACAATGTTTATACGGGAACAGTTATGAGCGGCTTGCAACACAGATTTTTTGGCACACTGTTGGTACACTTCGTAGTAATTAACGGCAACAATCAGCCGTGAATCACAATTAACTTATCCGCATAACAAATTGATCTCATTGCGGTAACTTGTTGTGAATTTCTGTGGTTTTTGATAAAAAACAGACTTAAAATCCCTCGGTTGCAAAACCGTGCCGGTTCGACTCCGGCCCTGGGCACCAGATCTAGCAAGGAAATTATTATGAAAAGAATTATAATAACCGGCGTACTTGTTTTTACTCTATGTAGTGTTTGCTGTGTGTTAGCAGCTAAGAGCAAGATGCAGGATACCCAAGCGTTACCATCGTGTTTTAGTAGCTTGACAAAGCTTGATCTATACAAGCTCAATGGGAAGTGCCTAACCGAAAAATGTATTGCGATAGCTCAAACCTCGTCATGTGGTAAAGAAGATTGGTTTCTTGACCAACGTATATGTAACGGTAATCCCTATTGGACGCTTCTTAAGAATGACGGAAGCATGAATGAATGGTATAGAGATAATAGCGAGCAGGGAGCGTGGAGCAAGGTTTCTCCTTGTCGATATTAAATGCAGAGATGTTGGGTTTTACATTGGGCATATCCCTCGAACCAAGGAATTATATAAGTAATTGATCACGAGTAGAGCAGGGTTTCTCAGTTTTTTCAATTCACTCTAAGCGAAGGCTGTCGCGCCGAAGCACAAAGTGCGTAGGTGGACTATTGTGATATAGTTGCGCAACCAATATTAACAAGGATGACATCAATGGTTAATATATCAGTTTCACACGCAATTGGACTGAGAGTGTTTTTTTTCTCGTCGTTTTATTTGTCATCATGATTTGGGAGTGGCTATTTCCAAAAAGAAAACTCAGTTTTTCAAGATTAAATCGATGGCCTAATAATTTATTGTTGATTGTATTGAACTCATTTTTCGTACGTCTCGGTTAGTCAGTAGTTGTTGTCGGTGCGGCAATCTGGGCGCAAAAAGCTGGCTGGGGACTTTTAAATCTTGTGGCAATTAATTTCTGGTTTAAGGTTATCATTTGCATAATAGTTTTTGATTTTATTATATATTTGCAGCATGTCATATTTCATGCCGTACCACTATTATGGCGTATTCATAAGATGCATCCAATTATTTGGCAAGAGACAGATAGTATTACGGTTTTAACTTGTCCTGATGGGATAGATTATTTAGGACCTATATAAGTCAGCCTAAAGAGGGGTACCTTGATATGGCTATTGGAATTGAGCAGTTTCGAGATCCCCGATATCTTACAATAGGTTGGTTATTAATTATTCCATTTATCAAAGGGCGACGGTGAGAATCCATCAAACATATTGCCATTCTGCTCAAGCATGTTGTCATTCTGCGGCTTGACCGGAGAATCTAATGCAGTCGGGTTGTTGCTAGTTATCATTTGGATTTCGCGGTCAAGCCGCGGAATGACGTAATTGCTGCGGAATGGCGCAATTGATTTTTTGTTTGAAGCGTATTTTAAATTGGGTCGATCTGGGTGAGATGAGAGGCAAAGCAGATTGCTTGCGCACCATCTTTATGATTCAATGCTCCGATGTTTCGACCATTACCAGTATTTATAGGATTTCGTTATACACGCGCTAAAAAGCGTAATCATTTTATCTCATTTATTTCTATTATTTCTGTTTTGGGTATCGCATTAGGCGTAGCAGTTTTGATTACCGTATTATCGGTGATGAACGGTTTTGATTATCAGATTAAGACGCATATTTTTAGTTTGGCAAACCAGGTTACAGTGAATGATCTCACGGGTTCTGTTAGTGATTGGCGGCATCTGAATCGTCAGGTGACACGTGCGCATGATATTGTTGCTACAGCCCCCTTTGTTACTGGACAGGGGATGTTGACTAATTCTGGAACAGTGCATGGGGTTATGGTCACTGGGGTTATGCCAAAGCTTGAGAATAAAGTTTCTATTGTTGGTGCTAAGATGCTGCGTGGAAGTTTAAATGCACTGCAACCCGGAAAATTTGGCATCGTTGTAGGTACTACGCTTGCTGATGCTTTGAATCTTTATATTGGTGATAAGGTGACGCTGTTAACACCTAAGGCCTCATTGTCGCCATTTGGTGTTTTGCCACGCTATAAACGCTTTACTGTTGTGGGTATTTTTCATGTTGGTGGTGCTTCTGGTTTTGATTCAAGCGTCGCTTACATTAATTTAACGGATGCACAAAAGCTTTTTGAAATGGGTGGCGCTGTTTCTGGATTAAGATTGAAGATCAACGACTTATATGCTGCACCGAAAGTAACCTCTGAGCTTGCAAAAAGGCTGCCGCGCAACTATGTGGTCAGTAATTGGACGCAACAATATGGCACTTTGTTTAAAGCGATTCGTATGGAAAAGACCATGATGTTTGTGATCTTGATGTTTATTATTGCGGTAGCGGCATTTAACTTAGTCTCGATGCTGGTGATGGTTGTTACTGATAAGCAGTCTGATATTGCGATATTGCGTACCCTCGGAGCTAGCCCGCGGATGATCATGGGAATCTTTATGGTGCAGGGTTCTATTATAGGATTTTTAGGTACCTTTTTTGGCGTAGTTGCAGGCATTTTGTTGGCGACCTATGCGCCCAATATTGTCGCTGGAATCCAGAGCCTGTTTCATGTGCAGTTTATTTCTGCTTCAGTCTATTTTATTGATTACCTGCCATCGAAACTTGATTGGATGAATGTCTTGCATGTTAGTATCGCGGCGTTAGGGATGAGCTTGGTTGCGACAATATATCCAGCTTGGCGTGCATCGCGTGTAAAGCCTGCGGAGGCGCTGCGTTATGAGTGAGCAAATTCCAGTCATAGAAGCTAATCATTTGAGTAAGATCTATGCTGATGGAAGGTTATTTGTCGAGGTCTTACGTAAGTTAGATCTGAAGATTTATGCTGGTGAGATGGTTGCTGTTATCGGAGCTTCTGGAGCAGGCAAGAGTACTCTTTTGCATCTGCTTGGAGGCTTGGATGTTCCGAGCTCAGGATCCGTGCTAGTAAATGGCAGAGATATCAATGCGTTACCATCTAAAGCTCAAGGATTGCTTCGCAATCAATATTTGGGGTTTGTTTATCAATTTCATCATCTCTTGCCGGAATTCGATGCTCTCGAGAATGTTTCTATGCCACTCTTAATTCGGGGTTTAAAGCCGCGTAACGCAGAGGAGAGGGCGGCGCATATTCTAGAAAAAGTCGGTCTAAGCCAAAGGATTAAGCATCGAGTTGGTGAACTTTCAGGTGGTGAGCGTCAGCGTGTTGCAATCGCTCGCGCGTTGGTCACTGAACCAAAATGTATTTTGGCTGATGAGCCGACAGGCAACTTAGATCAGAAAACTGCCGAGCCAATATTCGAGCTAATGATTAATCTAAACAAAGAGTTAAAGACATCATTTATAGTTGTTACTCACAATCTTGAGTTGGCAAAAAAAATGCAGCGGACGTTGGTTTTAGAACAAGGAACGGTTTTAGGCTAGATTACCACTGACGCTCCTCATGGTTCAGAAAAATTTCTTCATTTAAGCTTGCTGCAATAAGCGGACTGTCTGGCAGTATTTTACGGATTAGTTCTTTTTTGTTTGGGCAGCCATGTTTCTGTTTGATGATCTCAACGTATGATTCAACTGTACGAAATGATAGGCCAAGAATTTGTGCTATTTCTTTGGCGGTATAGCCTGCTAATAGGTAGGTTAAGCACTCAATTTGGCGGTCTGAGAGATGTACTTGGTCTGCAAACTTATTAATAGCCTCGTTGAACTTGGTGATTTGAGTGTTACATGTTGGTTGTTCGGCAACAGCTATGGCGTCTATTTTTCTATAGTAGTTATTGTTGTAGAGCATGGCATATGTGAGATTACCCATTATCCATGTTTCATGAATTAGATTGTTCTCTAGTCGAAAGATCTCAACGAAATCGAAACAGACGTGTTGGTTGGTATTATTGTCTAGGGCGCTTAAGCTGTAGCGACAGATAATTTGTTCATTCGCTTTAAAAGTTTCATGAATATCTAGGCAGCGATATGTGTAGTGTTGCTTGTTATGTCGCATGCGGTGTTTGAGGTCTGCA
>JAGLTR010000128.1 GCA_023135155.1 Gammaproteobacteria bacterium | reverse complement strand
TGAGTCAACTTAAGCTTGTACTGAGACTTCTTCGCCGGCAATCAACCAATTCAAAGTAACTCCCAGAGCTCGAGCATACTCATAAACATAGCTTGCGCTTATGCTGCGCTTGCCATTTTCATGTTGCCAGTAGGTCGTTTTCGGGAGATTGTTTTTCTCAGAAAATTGCCTTGCTGAATTGTAACCCGCGGTTTCACGAGCCTGCTTGAGTCTAGAGCTAATTGCTTGATCTAGATTTTTTCTATTAATTTCCATGTGAAAAATGATGACATATGTAATCTCTTGTTTCTAGTAGAGATTTACGTAAGAGTATAGGTGTTTTCCCCTAATCGAGGGTAGTATGCAATATATGTTTTGATGAAATAATAGAGGAAAACGGAAGTATTATGACGAGGTTTGTAATATGAAGTATAGTATGTTGCATACTTATTTTGGTTGCTAAATCAACTGATTGAGTAGGATTTTTTGACAGTGGCAATCATGAATGGTTAACATTAAAGCATGGATATTCCTCAACCTTTATTTGATACTTTGCATGAACTTGAAGCGTCATCATATGACGCAAATTTAGAGAATATTTTTGCTAACGATTTTTTCCATGTAAAACAGTTTCTTTATAGTTATCGTGGCAGTGAGGCAACCTTTAATGCTTATCGCCGCGAGCTGGAAAGGTTTTTACATTGGGGTGCATTGGTTGCTGAAAAACGCTTGACGGAGATTAAGCGGCTTGATATTGAGCAATATATTGAATTCTGCCAAAAACCTCCGGGCTGCTGGATTGGAACGAAAAATGTGGCGCGCTTTATCACAAAGAATGGCGTCAGAGTTCCAAATCCAATGTGGCGCCCTTTTGTTGTGAGGGTAAATAAAACTGCTTATATTCAAGGTAAGCAAGCATCTATTAATGAATATAATCTTTCGCAAAAGGCATTGCAGGCACTGTTCGCAGTCTTGGGAAGCTTTTATAATTATTTAATTCAAGAAGAATATATTGATTTTAATCCTGTAGCTCAGATACGCCAAAAAAGTAAATACATACGAAAGACTCAAGGACAAACGATTATTCGTCGACTTACTGAATTGCAGTGGCAATATGTGATAGAAACAGCTGAGCTATTAGCCGATCAAGATCCAGATCAGCACGAGAGAACTCTGTTCATTATGAATGCCCTTTATGGAATGTATCTGCGTATTTCTGAATTAGCAGCGAGTGAGCGCTGGGTGCCGGAGATGAGTGATTTTTTCCGAGATATGGATGGTAACTGGTGGTTCAAAACCGTTGGTAAAGGCAATAAAGAACGAAACATTACGGTGAGTGATGCCATGCTGGCTTCCTTAAAACGTTACCGCCAGAGCTTAAGCTTGTCTCCCCTGCCCGTTGTTGGTGAAACAATGCCACTAATCTATCGTCAGCGTGGTCGTGGCGCAATTAATAGCACTCGTCAGATTAGACTGATTGTGCAAAATTGTTTTAATGTCGCCATAACACGTATGCAACAGGATACTTTTCATGAAGAGGCTGAGCAATTAAAGGCAGCGACAGTGCATTGGTTAAGGCATACAGGCATATCTGATGATGTGAAAATTCGCCCACGTGAACATGTGCGTGATGATGCTGGTCACGGCTCTAGTGCTATCACTGATCGTTATATTGACGTGGAATTAAGAGCCCGCCACGCTTCGGGGAAAAAGAAAAAGATTAATCCTGGTAATTAATAGGTTATTTGTAATCAGTTATCATGTCTACGTAGTACTCGGCGGATTTTTGGATAGTATTTATTTCGTCAGCTGTAAGTGTGCGAACGACTTTGCCTGGGGAGCCAAGAACCAATGATCCGTTTGGAATGATTTTATTCTGAGTGACGAGAGCATTTGCTTCGACTATGCAGTTTTTTCCGATTTTGGCGCCATTTAGAATTGTTGAGTGTATACCAATGATACAGTTATTCTCAATGGTGCAGCCGTGGACGACTGCGGCATGACCTATTGTAACATTACAACCAAGTACAAGATCATAGCCAATATCAACATGCAAAACGCAATTGTCTTGGACGTTACTGTTGTTCCCGATAGAAATAGCGCCATCATCAGCACGAACAACGGCGCCATACCAGATGCTAATATTATTAGCCAAGGTAACATCACCAACTACAGAAGCATTTTCTGCAATAAAATAATTATCACCTTCTAATTGTGGTCGCTTTGAGCGAAAATCTATAAGCATGAATTTTAAGTCTTAATCTTTTTAAGCAGCCACGCCATATTTTTACCAAGGTCTGTCATCGTGTCTATGCCTTCTTGATCGTTTTGCACATCACCTGGTGATCGACCTATACCCATATTCCAATAGCTGGATCCAGGGACTATCATTTGGTTTATCAGAAAAAAGTAGTTAATTGAGCTGAAAACATGTGCAGCACCACAACGACGAACTGCTGATACTGCGGCGCCTACCTTATATTTCAGCATATCAACATTTACTTTTGCAACTAAGCCGGCTCTATCAATCAGTGCTTTTAAGGTAGAAGATAGATCAGAAACATACGTTGGTGAGCCCAAAATAATGCCGTCAGCTTCAAGCATCTTATCAATATAGCCGTTGATTGGGTCATTATTTAGAGCACAGTGTTTATCTTTATTCTCAACACATTTATAACAAGCTATACAACCCTGCATAGGTTTATTGCCAAGCCAAATAAGTTCAGTTTCAATACCCTCTTCCTCTAGTTGGCTTAAAACCATTTTTAATAATTGACTGGTATTGCCGTCTTTATTAGGACTGCCATTAAATGCTACAACTTTCATTGTTTTGTCTCCTGAAGTTTATTATAAAAATAGTGCAGAAAGGTGATTCTATCTTTTGATAATTGTGCTTGTACTCTGTCATTTGGTAGTTGATACATATCATGCCCACCTAAAAGCTTTTGGCGCAAGAGAGTTTCATTAAAGGTGATATGCCGCACATTGTGTAGCATGTCATACATTATCATAAAGGTGGTTGTCCGACCGATACCGGCTTTACAGTGAAATAAAACCCACGTGTTTTTTGGGATAGATTTGCTGAATCTAATAAAAGCTTTTGCTTGTTGGATGGTTGGAGGAAAGTGGTCAGTGACGAAAAAACGGCGATAACGCACATTCATTTTAGCGGTTAATTGTTTTTCGCTGTAGACGCTGGTGATGTTTATCTTGATCGCTTCTTTATGAACTATTTTCCCCTGAAGCTTTGGGTGATAGACCTTGTAGATTATCACGTGTTTTTTTGCTTTTAATTGTTGTAGTAGATTCCTTTCGATTACGCGAATCATATTAGGAGGTTTTCCAATATTTCCCCAGTCATAATGCGCGAACCAACTTATAGGTAAGCCATTGACGAAGCCATGTGATTCTTGCCGGAGATCTACCACAATTAAGTGAGGATATCTTTTCTTAATATGGCGCAACTGGAGAGATGAAAACTCGCCGCAACCGATGATATGTAAGCTTCTTAATCCTGAGGTTGGAACACCGCTATTTGGAGGCAACGGATGGTTACTTGTGCGGAAATTCTCAGGTAAATATCTGTGTGGGTGACCATCGAAAATTAATATGGTCTTGTTTATGGCTGCAAAACAGCAATTAAATATAAAAATTCCAAGACATACTAATGCCACCTTTTTCATGATGTTCTTTCCTTGTTAAAATAATATGATAGCAGAAAGTATAGTGATCTTTTATGAGGGTTGCTAGTCTATACTTTACTGGACATTACTATGCGTACTAGTTCTGCGAGCGTACGTATTCCCATTTTCCGCATAATATTAGCGCGATGTAATTCAACGGTTTTTTGACTGATATCTAGCTTGGAGGCGATGTTTTTATTTAAATAGCCATCAGCTAGGAGCTGCATAATTTCATATTCACGCGGAGTTAATTTATTGATTAGCTGTTTGGCTTGTGCGCGTGAATCACGAGCTTCACCATCAGCGATATCTTGTTTTAGAGCTTTATTAATTGCTTCAAGAAGAGTTTGGTTATTTACAGGCTTTGTTAAGAAATCTACAGCTCCTAGCTTCATGGCGCGGACTGCCATGGGCACATCGGCATATGCTGTGATAAAGATGATTGGGACATCAACCTTTCTGTTAAGCATCGTTTCCTGTAATTCCAACCCAGTTATTTCCGGCATGCGGATGTCAGTCACTAAACAACTTGGATGCATATGTTTAAAGTTCTGCAAAAAATCATCTGCAGCGTTAAACGTTTGCACTTGGTAATTGACAGACTCAAGTAACCATTTCAACGACTCAATGACATCTTTATCGTCGTCAATTACGAATATAGTAGGTTTTGTTTCCATCACTTCTTTCAATAGTTATCTCAGTAAAACAGGTACATGGCGATGTGCGTTTCTAATGCGTGGGTGATAACCGAATATCAGAGTTCGCACATACCTTCCCGATCTGCGGAGTATACGTAATAGCGATGACTTTTTAAATGCCTCAAGCCAAGATTCCTTTGAACCCAGAATCCATGCGGCATCTATAGTTTCTGCGAGTCTTTCGGACTCGGTTCCTAGTGCGCCAGTACGTATATAGCAACGTTCAGTGGGAACGTTAAGCTGAAATGCCAATCTCTTTAGAACAGCCGCGGCGTTATCACTCCTAGCCTGCTGACTAGCTATAAGAGGATGTGCCTCACTAATGCCAGAGAATGGCGGGATTTGGTAATACAGGTAATTGATATTAGGAAGAACATATAAAATATGTAGGTTCAAAGAGAACTGCGCCCTATATTGCCTGGCTTTTTGTAAGAGCGTAATATCATCTTTGGAATCTGCATTGATGACGAGTAATAAATTACTTGATGTTTTCATGACTCAGCCCTCCTTCAGTTACTGCCAAAATCACTAGACCCGAGATAATTCTAGCACTGGTTATTATTTTTAGATATCGGCAATAACCAATGAGCTTGTACGCTTTTGGCATATTATATTATAGGATTTGCTATAATGAGGATTGGGCGATAGTCTCAAAAATATCTTGCCCATATGGCAAGCTGCTTGATTAATAACAGAATATCAGCAATACTTACCGGCAATATGAAGGACACAAATATTTTTTCAGATTATGCATGCACGCTGGTAAGTTGTTGGCCAAAAGTTCCTGCTCTAATTCATACTTTCAATTTGCATCTGCCCGCTAAGAAAAAGAGTAAAAGTCTTGTAGATCAGTCGGTTACAGCAAAAGATTTAATTCAGTCATTAGATGACTCATACGACTTGGTTGATTTAGCTCTAATAGCCCATGTTGATTGGCAAAAACTGCTGAATACCCTAAGTGAACAGCGTCAAATTATAATGTCTGATTTAAGTTTGTTAACAAGCAGAGCTGAGCAGCAAATAAACGCCAAAAAACAGCAGAAAAAGTTGGGTGAGCTGGAGACGCGTTATAATGCTATTGAGGCTCAGAAAAATCTGCCCGATGCTTTTGAATTACAATTAGAAACGTGGCGTCAGCAAGAGATAAATCCACTGATTGATAAGTGGACTGCAACATGGCAAGGACATAAGCGACAATACGCGGAGCAGTTTATTACCAAGCTCCATGAGAAGCATGGTATCGGGTTAAGTGAACTAGAAAAAAACGAGCTCTTATCCCCTACAAAGACACGTGCTGAATTGATGACGGAGCTTTATGATCTATTTCCGAAGAAATTACCCAAGGGTTTTAATGTAAAAAACGATCTTTTCCAGTTGCGTTGCTTGTGGTGTTTAGCTGTATTTCGTCGTCGAGTTTTGGTTGATGATGGCGGCGATAGTTCAACCGCTCAGGGACTTGATGTTTTAAACATTATTGCTACAAGCGAGAAAAAAGCCACACGTAAATTACTAGCTGAACAAAAAAAGAGTTTTAAATTAGCTCGGCAGCATTTGCATGCGTTAAATGACAAAATGTTGGCTCAAGCTATTGGATTGACTAGAACTGAGCGCGATAAGCAAAGAGCACAGCTATTTAAGAATGCAGTCGCAAAATCAGAGCTCTCTTCTGAAAATGTGCCGCAAATAGAACCTGAATAAAAAATCGGGACAAAAAGCCCCGATTGATATTTGAAAATTTAGTTAATCACTATCCCTCAACCACAATAGCATCATCTAGACCTGTTTTATCGTCAGTATCTTTATCCAAATATTGAGGATGAGTTTTTGCACCCCACAGGAATGATAAGAGAACGATAGTTAACAAGGCGCAGATACCAACAGTGATAAAAAATCCTGGCCAACCATAATCTTGAGTGATCACACCAATGGGATAGCCGGATAAAGCTGCGCCTATATATCCAAAAAGCCCAACAAATCCGGTTGCGGTTCCTGCAGCCTCTCTATGGGAAAGCTCTGCAGCAGCCATACCAATAAGCATTTGCGGTCCGAAAACTAAGAATCCGATTGCATATAAACATGCAGCATGCAGGACAAAACTACCGCGTGGACAGGCCCAAAATGCAGCAAGCGCGACAACAATACCGATAGCAAACAGTACATTCACAGGTCCCCGACGTCCGGCGAATATTTTATCTGACATCCAACCGGCAACTAAACTTCCGCAAAAACCACCAATCTCAAAGAATGCCAGCGTGCCATCAGAGGACAAGATTGAGCTCCCCTGCTCGTTCAAATAGAGCGCGCCCCAATCGTTGATTGCTGTACGTACGATATAGACTAAAACATAAGATGCAGCTAACAACCAAATATATTTATTGCATAGAACATATTTAACCAAAAGCTCTTTTGATGATAACTCTTTGGAGGCTACTTTTTTCCCGTCAGGATAGTCGTCTTTATATTCCTCAATTGGTGGGAGGCCTTGAGACTCAGGGACGTCTCGTAAGCGATTGAGCAATACGAATCCCATTACAATAGCAATGATACCAGGTATAAACATCGCCGAGCGCCAGCCCCAGTAGGTTGCAGCTACTGCTGCGATAATTGGAATTATCGCTCCGCCAACATTATGTGAGGTATTCCAAATACCCCACCAGACTCCACGCTCTCGCTGTGAGTACCAGTGTGTTAAGAGGCGTGCACATGGCGGCCAACCCCAGCCTTGGAAAAAACCATTGATTAACCAAAAGATCATTAGCATCATAATCGACGATGAAAACCCAAAAAGAATATTGGCAATACCGGTGATGATAAGACCTATGGCCATAAAATAACGCGGGTTCGACTTATCCGCAACAATGCCGCTTAAAAACTTACTCACTCCATAGGTAATGTAGAAAACGCTTCCTAAGATACCAATATCAGCTTTGGTAAAGTGTAATGTGTGAATCATCGCTGGCATAGCGAAGGTGAAACTTTTCCGTGTTAGATAGAACGTGGCGTAACCAATATACATACTGTAGAGGATACGAATACGCCAATATTTATAGTTCTTATCGACCTGCTGGTCGTCGGTCAAACGCGGTTTTTTGTCCGCGCGCCTTAAGTATTTAAGCACTGTTTCATTCTCCTCACTTGCGGGAAGCGGGCATATGATAAATCATTTCCAAACAAAATGCTAAGCCCGTAAAAGAGGTATAATAGCGCATGTTTTTAAAGCTTGCTGGATTGATTTTTCGCTTTATTTTAAGCTACTTTAAGAGACACCCGAATGCTAGCTGTATCTTATTGATTATTAGGTTTATATTCTTATAATCGCGTTACGTTATTCATGGATAAGATTCCAGGGAAAATATGTTGTTTAATCTTGCCTTAAGCATTAACTTAATTGCAAATAAAATGTATTGTATTTGAATCATCAATGGCTTCTTTAAATTCTATATCAGGCAATCATCTGCTATAATTTTTTACAATGCATATTTCATCTACATTACTTGTACCGAGCGTTGGTCTTTTGATCCTTTTAGCCTTGCTTTTGATCTTTGTTTTGCTCAGACGCGGCATTTATCTGATAAATATTCGCCTGCAAGAACGAGAACGTTCCACAAACGAATTACGTGATAGTATTGCTGAGCATCAGTTAAAAAGCTTAAAAGTGATTCAAGAAAGTATTCAGGGCAGTATGGCGGATATCCGTTCGCAAGTCATGGGTACCTTGAACCATAACACGGATAGCCTCACTAAGCGTGTTGAGAAACTGACTGAGACGACTGATTTTCGGTTGAAGGAGATTAGTGGCCAAGTGGAGAAACGGCTTTCTGAGGGCTTTGAGAAGACGACAAATATATTTGCGGATGTAGTTAAAAGATTGGCTCTTATCGATGTAGCACAGAAGAAAATCACTGAGCTTTCCGGGAATGTTGTTGATCTTCAAGCAATTCTATCTGATAAACGCTCACGTGGTGCTTTTGGCGAGGTTCAGCTCTCTGGTTTAATTCGCAACACTATTCCTGAGCGAAATTTTGAATTGCAATACACATTAAGCAATGGAAAGCGTGCCGATTGTATATTGCTGCTACCAGAACCAACTGGCAATTTAGTTATTGATGCTAAATTTCCATTAGAAAGCTATCAGCGCTTAAGCGACATCAGTCTTGCTGAAAGTGAACGCCGCAGCGCGGAACAGCAGTTTAAAGTTGATATTCGTAAGCACATTCATGATATTGCGGATAAATATATTGTGGAGAATGAAACAGCTGATGGCGCGATGATGTTTATCCCAGCCGAAGCTGTGTTTGCAGAAATTCATGCGCACTACCCTGACCTGGTTGAACATTCGCATAAAAAACGTGTGTGGATGGTCTCCCCGACTACAATGATGGCTGTTTTAACCACAGCGCGGGCTGTATTAAAAGATGCCGCAACACGAAAACAAGTTCATGTTATTCAAGAGCATCTAGGCTTTTTGGGTAAAGATTTTGAGCGTTTCCAAAAACGTATGGATGATTTAGCAAAACATATTGAGCAAGCGAATAAGGATGTTGAGCATGTACATAAATCATCGCGTAAGATTACTAGTCGCTTTAGCAAAATTGAGAAAGTTGAATTAGAGCAAGAGGCTGATGCGGTCGAGTTATCAGAAGTAGAAACTGCCGAAGAGTAGCTGGGCTGCACTTTGCGCGCAACCCACCCACCATAGAAATTATTTTTTCATGTCTTTCTTAGCGGACATTTTGCCAAATTTACTGTTATAAGTTTTGTGGACTTTATGTTTTGTCATTGTTTTTGCAGGAGGTGTTTGGCACGCACAGCCAGCAACAAATAAAACTACTGCTACTGCAGTAATAGCGAAAGCTAATTTTTTCATATGTAAGTTCCTTTATAGATTGTGTTATCGATCTGTTTACCAGTTGGTAAACACCGACGCATATTTAGACCGATTTTTAGTGAAAAAGCAAGCGGGTTTTTGAAGGTGCCTACAACGCGTCTCTATGAGCTATAAGGAATTCTTTCTGTGCCAATCTGCCAATAACTGCGCGAACATT